>DMRR01000103.1 GCA_003455275.1 Bacteroidota bacterium
GTGAACAATTTTTGTTTTGTCAGTAACTGCATCTGCATACAACTTCACAAAATAATCATCGTTCTCCTGAGGAAGAATTAAATCCAGCCATATAAGTTTAATACCTTCTCTTTTTTCGCGCTGGCTCCAAGCATGCATCATATTGGGGTAATCCTGTTTACATAACACCACTTCATCGCCTGCTTTTAAATTCAATCCAAAAATTATTGTCTCCAGCGCTTCGCTTGCGTTTCGGTTTATTGCAATTTCTTCCGATGAAACCCCTGCAAGTGAAGCAAGGTTTTCGCGCAATGGTTCACGGCCCATATCAAGTGTTCGCCACATATAGTAAGTGGGCGCCTCGCATGCTAATCGGTTATACTTATCCAGCATATCCTGAACTATAATTGGTGATGGGCTCACACCGCCATTATTAAGATTGATGATAGAAGGTGAAACAGAATAGGCCAGGCGGATCTGCCGCCAATATTCTTCATCTGTAACTGCATCAGTTATTGTCTTATGATCGAAAGATCTCAGCTTGCCAATCACTTCGCTGGCTCTTGCTTTTTGAAGAAAGGAAGGAAATGCAATACCGGTAACTGAAGTTACAGCCGCTGCACGAATAAAATTTCTTCGTGAATTGTTTTCCATGGAAAGAAAAATTTGTTGGCGTTAATGTAATTGAATTTCGGTTTGAAGAATTATCCGATCTGTAATAAATATTCTATTGTACTTTTTGTTTTAATGAAAATATGAAAAAGTAAAAATGGTTAATACAATACTCCGATAAAATCTGCGGACTCAGTTTCATTAATAATCCGGACTACATGCTTGATTGAAAGAAAAAATATTTTGTGCGTCTTAATTTTTTCTGATATGAATTCACTTCCTCCTTACTCTAAATATGCAAACCTTTGGCCGCTTGAAGGCAAAACAGTTTTTCTCAATCACGGTTCCTTTGGGTCCACTCCTCTTGCTATTTTAAAAAAGCAAGATGAATATCGAATGCGCATGGAAGCAGAGCCTGTTCGGTACATGATTACCGAGCTGGAAGATGTTTTGTGGAACAGCAAATCAATACTTGCTGCTTTTGTTGGGGCAAAGGCAAAAGATCTTGTTTTCATTCCGAATGCAACCTACGGAGTGAACACAGTTTTAAATAATTTTGATTTGAAAGAAGGCGATGAGGTAATCACACACAACCATGCATATGGAGCGTGCTGGAATACGCTTCAATATTATGTTGAGAAAGCAAAAGCAAAACTTATTGTTGCAGAAATTCCATTCCCGCTTAAATCAGAAGATGAAATTGTGGAATCAATCATGAAAAGTGTTACATCGAAAACAAAACTTGCAATGATTGATCATGTAACCTCAGCAACCGGAATAATTTTCCCGATAAAAAAAATTACAGATGCTTTACACGAAAAAGGAGTCGAAGTTCTCATTGATGGAGCGCATGCACCGGGAATGCTCGAATTAAATATTGATTTCATTGGTGCCGAATACTACACAGGCAATTGTCATAAATGGATTTGCTCTCCTAAAGGATCTGCTGTGCTTCATGTTCGGGAAGACAAACAAAAAGGATTTCGGCCGCTTACTGTAAGTCATGTTTATGATAAAAAAGTTGGCGACAAATTATGGTCATCACATTTTTTCTGGCCCGGCACTTCCGACTATTCAGCATATGCGTGTGTAGGTGATACCATTCAATATGTTGGTTCGATAATGAATGATTGGAAAGATCTTCGCAACTATAATCACAACCTTGTAGTGCAAGGAAGAAAAATTTTACTTGAAGCATTAAACGCTGAAGCACCTTGTCCTGAATCTATGCTTGGCAACCTTGCCACCGTTCCATTGAAACTTACATTCAACGCGCCGGAATCATTTTTCAATTATATCCATCCGCTCTGGCAAACATTGATGAATGATTACAATATTCAGGTTCCAATTTTTGGGTGGTCGCGCACAAACCCAAAATGGTGGCTACGAATTGCAACCCAGGCATACAATTCAATTGAACAAGTTCAATACCTGGCGCAAGCACTGAAAAAAGAATTGCACTGATGTGAAACTGTTTTCATACAAACAAAAACGGCTCACATAATTATGTGAGCCGTTTTTGTTTAATTCAAGGAAAAATTATTTGTCAGTCTTCGGGTCGAATACTCTGAATTCAACGCGACGATTGTAATACTGCTGTCCTTCGTATTTCTCGTTATAACCATCCGGCAGGTTCTTAATCAAATTATCTGTTTCGCCACTATGCTTTGTTATAATTCTATTAGGATCTATACCATAATTATCAACTAAGAATTTTTTAGCATTGTTTACACGACGGGTAGAAAGATCTTCGTTGTATGAGTTGGAAGCACGGATGTCAGTATTGCCTGTGGCAACAATTTTCAAATCAGGATACATCTTCATAACAGTAGCAATATATTTCATACGCTCATACATTTCAGGCTTAATGAAATCTTTGTCCAGATCAAAGAAGATCATTGGCAACCACCAATATCCACCTTTACCTGATCCACCGCCGGTATCTGTAATTGTTTTTCCGTTTGCATCAACCAATGTTCCCGGAGGAGTGTTTGGTTCCTGATCCTGAAAATCCGGAACGCCATCTTTATCGCTATCAACCGGAACACCATCGCCTCCAACTTTTGCACCTTCTGGTGAGAATGGATCTTTATCTAAATAATCAGGAACGCCATCATGATCAGAATCTTTGGTGACGCCATGTGTATCTACAATTGCTCCCGGGGCTGTAGCAGGTTCACGATCCAGTTGATTTACAACTCCGTCATCATCGGTGTCAACTAACTGATCAACATTTTTCTTTTCTAAAGTTTGAATTGCGTCATAGGTATAGTCTTCAGGATTCTGCCAATAGAGCGGTTCTACTCTTTTTTTACCACCAAGATAAACACCAAGTGATGCACTAAGATAATGATAGGTATCAAAATTTCCTGTTAGCACAGGATCAGAAGATGGATGTTCTTGCCAACGCTGACCATCTATTAAATCATCATTGGTAATAGTAATTTTTTCCATCAAAGTAAGATCGATATTGCGGCTTAAGTGAAATCCCATTCCTATGCTTGATGTAACAATTGGTTTAGTTACACGATCTAAAAATTTAGGTTGATCTGGTTGTCCTTCACCTGAAGTTTCATAAGTGTTATCCATCATCGCTTTCAAGGCAGATAATGTTTGCTTATGCGTAGTGTATGTACCATTGGTATATACAGAAAGAAAGTCATATCGATTTCCACTGGCATCAAGTGCATTCATTTTAGTAAGATAAATCATAGCACCGCCACCGAGTCCTCCATAAATATTTACCTTTCTGTCGCGGGAGACTTTGTGATAACCAATATTGTTTATCGTCAATACCAATTGAGCATTTACTTCATCGATATTGGTTTTGTAGTTGTAATAAAACACACCACCATGACCGAGATAATCAGTAGCAGGTTTAAATCCATTCAGTACCGGATTGTTTGATAAACCGGTATTGCCCTGCCAATTTAATCCCTTTGCATTTCCATGTAACACTTGTCCTTTAATGCTTACAGCGTAGCCAAGAGATTTACGAACTTCAAGTCCCATTCCCATTCCGCCCTGAGAAGAAACATCACCACTCACGAATAATAAACCTCCATTAACAGCAACTTCCCATTTATTTTTTGGCTTTGGAGGGAAGATATATTGTGCCTTTTCAAAATCTTTTTGTTGCTGCATGTTGTGTTTGGAAATAACAGTACTATCCCCAAGAACATCGCGGTAGATCGGAAGAATTGGTTTGTAACCATCAGGTGTCTGAGCAAATGAATTCAGACATATGATTCCGAGTAAAATTGTTAGGGTTGAAAAGTAAAATTTTCTCATGTGTCGTAAAAATTGTTAATTGTATTCGATGGGGGCTTTTCCTTGGTTTCAAAAGTAAAATTAGTTTTCACATTTTCAAATCATGAAAAAGCAATGTTAATTTTTCCTATTAGCAGAGTTCGAATATGAAAGGGCTACTTCTTCCTTTCAGTAGTAAAAAGGACTAACCGGGAGAGTGAATCCCGTGCAGGAGTTTCTGCGAATTGGTTAATGATATTAATTGCCTCGTCCTTGTACTGATTCATTTTTTCAGATGCATAACTAATTCCTTTTTTTTCTTTTATCATTTCAATTAAATCTTCAACTTTATCAGGTTCTTTGCTGTGATTCTTTATAATAGAAACAATTTTTTTTCTCTCAGCTGAAGTACAGTTATTTAATGTAAAAATAAGCGGGAGTGTTATTTTCTTTTCCTTTAAATCAAGGCCATGAGGTTTTCCGGTGTCATCGTTTCCAAGGTCTAGTAAATCATCTTTTATCTGAAAAGCAATTCCAACCTTTTCTCCGAACAAGCGCATCATTTCAATTTCTTTTTCACTTGCCCCAGATGATGCTGCGCCTACTGCGCAGGCCGAAGAAATAAGTGATGCTGTTTTTTGCCTTATTATTTCAAAATAAATTTCTTCACTTATGTTTAACTTCCTTGTTTTTTCAATTTGCAATAATTCGCCTTCACTCATTTCGCGAACGGCATTAGAAACAATTTCAAGTAAGCGAAAATCCTTATTCCCGACTGATAACAGAAGCCCTTTTGATAAAAGATAATCTCCAACAAGAACGGCAATTTTATTTTTCCATATTGCATTGATAGAAAAAAATCCTCTTCTCTCATCGGCATCATCTACCACATCATCATGGACAAGTGTGGCTGTATGAAGTAATTCAATCAAGGAAGCACCTCGATATGTTGATTCTGAAATTTGCCCGCAAACCGAAGCAGAAAGAAAAACGAACATCGGCCTTACTTTTTTCCCTTTCTGTTTTACTATGTAATTCATTATGGTGTCAAGCAAGGGAGTCTTGCTCTTCATTGCCAATCTGAATTTTTCTTCAAAGATTCTTAATTCATTTTCAATTGGCTTTCGGATATCTTCCAGAGATGGCTGCATGACAATTAGTTCTCCTTCTTATTTAATTCTGATTTCTCTTCTATAAATTTTGCAGCGCCTTCTAATTGAGTAAACCAATCCTGACCATATTTCCGGATCAATGCATTTTTTACAAACTGGTAAACCGGAACACCTAACTGTTTGCCATGCGAGCATGCAGGGGAACAAATTTTCCATCGCTCGTAATTTACTGCATCATAATTTTTATAAGATTTAATTCTAACTGGATATAAATGACATGAAATGGGTTTTTGAAAGTCTGTTTTTCCCTCTTTGTAGGCTTTTTCAATGGCACATTTTGCTACTTCATTTTCAAAATATACATAAGCACATCTGCCTTTTCCGTTGATTAATGGTGTTACAAAATCTCCATCAGAATCTACCAACCATTTTCCGAGTTTTTCAATTACCGAAATTCCGTCCTGCTCCATGTAAGGCTTTACTTTTGAAAAAATTTCCTCCAATATCTGCGTTTCATTCGGGTTTAATGGGGCCCCGGATTCGCCGGCCACGCAACATTCGCCTTTACATTTTTGGAGATTGCATACAAACTCTTTCTCAATAAGATCATCAGATACAATTGTATTATCAATTAAAATCATGGCCGGCAAATATGGCTTTTATCCTCTTGTGGAATTAATGTTTGAAAGTCAGATGAAAAAATTCCTTTGTCTGTCTCAAATTTTTTACTATACTTTTGTGTCCCTTTTTAAAACAGGCATTATGACCGATACCGAAAAACTCATTGAGAAAATAACTACCTGCGCTACGCGGGTACATGAAGAATTAGGCCCGGGATTTCCTGAACGGATATATCAGGAAGCACTTGTTAAAGAGTTCCAAAGAAGCAAAGTGGAATTCAAAACAAAAGAAACAAAAGTTAAAATGCTTGATGGCGTTCCGCACGGTGCCCCAAGGACAGAGTATTATCTTGGAAATATTATGCTCGAGCTCAAAGCTCTTCCACGGCTTGAGGTCCCGCACATGGTTCTTTTCAGCAATGCACTTTATAAGACCGAACAGGAACTTGGGTTGATGATTAATTTCGGAACTCAGCAAATGCAAATTCGAACCAGACAGAATACCAGTATTTCTGTTGATGAAGAAGTTTAATTAAAATTTCAAAACCATTTTCGAAACCCTCTTTTCAGTTGAACAGAGGGTTTTGTTTTTTTCGAACTATCTTATTCAGAATACAGACTTTACAAACTGAAAATGCGTTATTGGCTCGCAAGAATATATTTGACCGCAGGTGAGTAATCTGGTATTTCAATCTCCATCATGGATGCTTTTGTTATGCTTAATCGCAGGGGCATCCTATGCTCTGATACTTTATTTCAGGGAAAATCAATTTACAGAAGAAAATCAAAAACGAAAATGGTGGGTATACTTCATCGCTTTTGGAAGAGCAATTACAGTTACACTAGTTTCGGCTCTACTTCTTTCTCCTCTCTTAAAATTATTTCATAGCGAAACAGAGAAACCAATTATTGTAATTGCACAGGATAATTCTTCAAGTATTAGAATGCATTTCCGGCAAAACGACTCATCTGCTTATGTAAAAAATATATCTACATTAAAATCTTCTCTTGAAAAAAATTATACGGTTAAAACATACCTGATTGGAAGCCATGTTCGTGAAGGTTTTCATGCAGATTATCAAGATGGAAGTACAAACCTCTCGGAATTTTTTTCTCAGTTAGAAAATAATTATTCAAATCAAAACCTTGGCGCGGTTATTCTGGCGAGTGATGGTGCATATAATGAAGGCAGCAATCCAGTATATGTTTCCGGTGAAAAAATGGCACCGGTATTTACAGTGGCACTTGGAGATACAAGCTCGAAACGCGACTTGCTTTTCTCGAAAATGTTTTATAACCGTGTGGCTTATCTTGGAAATAATTTTGTTATACGCAGCGATGTAATGGCCCAGAATTGCCGGAATGAAAACACAAAGCTGCAGGTATTTCTGGTAGATGAGTCGGGTGAACATCTATTGAAAGAAAAAAATATTGATATCAATTCTGACTATTCGGTAACGCCTGGTGAATTTGTTTTTCAAGCCGACAAACCCGGCATAATTCATTACCGGTTTTCATTGAATCGTTTAGCAAATGAAATATCCTATTCAAATAATTCTCAGGATGTTTTTGTGGAAGTGCTTGAAGTAAAGGAGAAAATTTTATTGCTGGCCAATGCGCCTCATCCTGATGTGGCAGCATTAAAAGAAGCAATTGACCCGGAAAAAAATTACAAACTCGATATTGTTTATGCCCAGGGAAATAATGCAGATGTAAGAGATTATAGTTTAATAATTTTTCATCAGCTTCCTGCAGGCAACCAAACCGCACAGGGAATCTTAGCACAATGTGTTCAGCAAAAAAAATCTATGCTATTTATTACAGGGGCGCTAACAAGTATTTCGCTTTTCAATTCAGTACAAGATGCTATAAAAATCAAAGGTTCTAATAATTCTTTGACAGAGTCAACTAATTCTGTAAATACAGATTTCAACCTTTTCAATCTTTCATCAAATACTTTGCAATCTCTGAGCGCTTTCCCTCCATTGAAATCACCTTTTGGGGAATACCAAAGTTCGCCAGGGGTTGAAGTTCTATCCTATCAAAAAATTGGCGATGTTGTAACAAAGTATCCGCTTATTTCTTTTTATCAATCATTAAATTCAAAAATTGGAATCATAGCCGGAGAAGGAATTTGGCGATGGCGTAATTATGACTTTCTGCAACATGGTACCGGTGAGAGTTTTAATGAACTTATGACTCGGATGATTCAGTTTTTATGTGTGAAACCTGATGACAAACAATTCAGCATTACAACCGAAAACAGTCGCAAAACGGGTAATGAAAAAATGTTTTCTGAAAATGAACCTGTGATTTTTTCAGGGCAACTATTTAATGACACCAGGGAAGCGATTAATTCACCCGATGTTAAACTTTTGATTCGGGATTCAAGAGGGAAGGAATACAACTACACGATGAACCGAAGCGGATCGGGATATTCATTAAACGCTGGAAGTTTTTCAACTGAAAAATATTCTTATACCGCTTCAGTAACATTTAATGGTAAAACCCTAATCGATAAAGGTATTTTCATAATAAGTCCGCTTCAATTAGAAAACACAACTACCCATGCTGATTTTCAGTTATTGAATCTCATAAGTACTAAAAGTGGCGGCAAAATGTTTTACGCAAATCAGATATCTGAATTAGAAAATAGTATAGTTAAAAAAGAAAATATAAAACCAGTAATTTATATGACTCAGAAAACTGAATCACTTATCAATCTGAAATGGTTATTTTTCTTTTTCGCCGGTCTATTGGGGATAGAATGGTTCGCCAGAAAAATAAATGGTGGTTACTAAAATTATTTTAGAAGAGTTACATCACCACTTCCATCAAGAACAAATCCATCAATGTATTCAATTCTATAGTAATAAACATAAACGCCAACATTGAGTGGCTTATTATGGAATGATCCATCCCAGCCTTCATTATGATCATTTGTCGAGAACACCATGCCACCCCAGCGATCATAAATTTTAAGTACATAGTTCAGAATGATTCCTGAAGTTTGAATATTGAATAAATCATTGGACTTATCATTGTTAGGTGTGAATGCAGTTGGTGCCCAGACAGTTTCTGGAGGAAGAACATTAATGATTACAGTCTCACTTGAAGAACACCCATTTGCATCTACCATCACAACTACATAATTAATTGTATCGGTTGGAGTTGCTATTGGATTTGCAATACTGTCGTTGTTAAGGAAGGTGTTAGGATACCAATGATAACTGACGCCTCCTGATGCTTCAAGTTGAACAGCAGTTCCTGCAAAAACTGTTGTGCTATCTATGTTTGTTGATACACCGGTCCCGGAATTTACGGTAATGTATAACGGATAAGTAACCGTATCAGCTTCTGAAGAATCAAATGCAATTAATGTAACATCATAATTCCCGGGATTGTTAAAGCACACATAAGCAGGATTTGCAGAAGTAGATGTATCCGGTTGCGCTCCGGGAATGATCCACAGATACCCTGCCGGATTTCCCAAACTTGTATTCACGAAACTAATACAATCTCCATCGCAGATTGCAGTATCGGAAGCATAGAATTGTGCAAGAATTCCTCCGCAATAATTAACAGTTATATAAGCTGTTTGAGTAAGTGTATCGCTAAGAGTTCCGTCAGAAACAACGAGCGAAACATTAAACAAGCCAAGGTTATGATAACAAACCGGGGGTGGTACTTGCCCGATAAATGAGGAAGGGCTTCCTCCGGGGAAACTCCATGTCCATGAAGTGGCACCATTGGTGCTTGCATCAGTGAATGTCACGCAATCATTCATGCAGGGAATATTGTTGTCAACTGTAAACGCTGCGATTGGTCCGCAGTTGGTCACAGTAATATAATTAGGAATATAAAGTGTATCAAAGTTTCCATTTGCATCAGCCACATATAAAGCTGCATCATAAATTCCCGCGGTATTGTAGCAAATTGCCGGAGGATTTTGTCCTACAAAAAAGTTTGGCATTCCGCCAGGGAAAGCCCAGGTCCATGAAGTTGCATTCACGCTTGTGTTGTTAAAATTGATGCATTGTCCCTGACAAATATTTGTAGAGGCGGTATTGAAAGTAGCAACAGGAAGCGGGCAATTATTTACAGTAATATAACCAGGCATATTCATTACATTGTTTCCAAATTGGTCAGCCACTGTAAGGGTTACGCCATAAACGCCCGGTGTGTTGTAACAAATGCTGCCCGGATTTTGAAGATTAGATGAAGCGGGCGTTCCACCTGGGAAAGACCAGTTCCACGAAATTAAATTTCCGGTGCTTGAATTATTAAATGTGATACAAGTTCCATTACAGAAAGAAGTTATTGGGGTAGAAAAATTCGCTATTGGAGGATTGCAATTTACAACTGTAATATAGTTGGGCATTGTAAGCGTTGAATTGTTAGTTCCATTGCTTACAGTAAGCGACACATCATAGGTTCCAGGAGTGTTGTAACAGATATTAGTTGGATTTTGCAAGTTAGAGGTAAGAGTCGAAGCTCCGTTAAAAGTCCAATTCCATGACACAACTCCACCAACACTTTGATCTGTAAAATCAATGCAATCACCTACACAAAGATTTTGGTTAGTTGAAGTAAATGATGGCACTGGTACAGAACAATTATTTACTGTGATATAATTTGTCAAAACCAAAGTATCAGACCCAAAACCATTTGAAACAATGAGTGTAACATCATAACTACCAGCAGTGCTGTAGAAAATTGGCGGAGGGTTTGCGTTGCCCTGAACTCCTATATAGCTCGATGGGCTTCCGCCGGGGAAACTCCATTCAAAATTTGTGGCTGATGGAAGTCCGGTTGAAGTTTCAGTAAAAATTACCGAATCACCTTCGCAAATATTTGTAGCGCTTGCCGTAAAATTTGATTGAAGGCTAACACAATTGTTTACAATAATCAGGTAAGCATTCGTTGAAGTAGGTGTACCGCAATTATCACTTGCGGTTAACGACACCACATAGTTTCCTTGCGTGCTAAAAAGCACAGTAGGATTTTGCTGAGTAGAAGTGTTAGGAGATCCACCTCCTCCGAAATCCCAAGCCCATACTGAAGCAGGGCCAAAGGTTGTGTTTGTAAATGTTACCGAATCTCCATAACAAATATTTTGTGGCGACCAGGTGAAATCAGCGAAGTAATTTATTGCCTGACTATAAACAACTATACTATCAATGGCTACCGAAGGATCAGAGCCAAGTCCGTCATTATTGTTGTGCCAGTTAAACCCAATTTTAACATTAGGGTTGTTGACTGCCGACGGAGGCAATGCTACAGAATATGCAGTCCATAATCCTTGCGGATTACATGTAAGTGCCGTCGGCAATGGGTTTACAATTACAGTCCAGGAAGCACCATCCCAGTATTCAAGTGAAAAATAATCAATATTATTTTGACCACGAAGCATGTATCTGAAATGAAGGTAAACGGGAGAACCGGAACAGGAGCAATTAATTAAAGGTGACTCTGCCCTTTTGTTCGTCAATGTATTAGTTATTATTCCGCCTGCATCATATGCAGCACCGCAATCACCTGTAGGACAAACAAAATTTGGTAGACTTCCGACATGCAGGGTTGCATTTCCAGCGCAGCCACTTCCACACTGGCCAATCAAATTCCCATTTTCTTCACAACTAACAAACCACTCATTAGCTTCAGCTCCGTTTGCGCCTGTTGTTGTCACCGTCCATCCGTTAAATCCATTTGCGAGAGTGTTTTGAGCGCTGGCAGGAAAAGAAAAATCTTCAACCCAATGAGTAGTTTGAGCATTAGCAAATGAAGCAATTAACAAAAATGAAATTGCTGATAAAATCTTATAAGGAGAAATCATCCGTTCAAATCAATATTTTTCAGGCGATAAATATATCTTGTGAAGGCAATACAGAAATCAAATCTTCAGTTGAAATATGGTTAAGAATGTGTAATGTTTGCACAAGACTGAAATAGAATATATGAGTGATATAAAGAGTGAAATCAAAAAATTATCCGCTGAATATTTTCAGGAAGTAGTTTCAATTCGCCGCCAAATACACTCTGAGCCGGAGCTTTCAAATGAAGAAGTAAAAACAGCCGCATACATTTCCTCCATTCTTAATGAATGGAAAATAACTCACACAAAAAACATAGGCGGCAATGGAATCTGCGCTTTGATTGAGGGAGATTTGAAATCAAATAAAGTGATTGCCATCAGGGGAGAATTGGATGCACTACCAATTACAGAAAAAAATTCTGTTGAATATAAATCGAAGAACGAAGGAGTGATGCATGCCTGCGGTCACGATGTTCATTCATCCTCATTGCTCGGCACGCTGAAAATTCTTCAACAATTGAAATCACAATGGGGCGGAAAAGTGATAGCAATTTTTCAACCTGCTGAAGAAAAACTTCCCGGAGGCGCAGGTGTGATGATTGCAAATGGTATCCTCGAAAACCCAAAACCCGATGCAGTGTTTGCACTTCATGTTTTCCCAACACTTGAATTTGGAAAGGTTGGATTTCGCGAAGGACTTTATATGGCAAGTTGCGATGAGCTTTATATAACAGTAAAAGGAAAAGGCGGACATGCAGCTATGCCTGGCGAATACAACAATCCGCTTTTCATTGCAGCTCGCTTGCTCAATTCTTATGAAAATTTAATTAAGGAAATAAAATTGCAACCGATTCCAACTGTAATTGCCTTCGGAAAAATTATTGGTTCCGGCGCCACGAATGTGATTCCTGATGAAGTGAAAATCGAGGGAACCTTCCGCACAATGAATGAAAAACACAGAGCAGAAATTCACGCACGGCTGAAAAGCATTGCTGAAAAAATTTCTGCTGAAACTTCTTCTTCCATCGAAGTGAAAATTGTGTTGGGTTATCCTTGTTTAATCAATGATAAATCTCTTACTCAATTTTCAATAAGCGCTGCTGAAGATTTTCTGGGCAAAGAAAATGTGGTTGACCTTCCGCTTCGAATGACTTCAGATGATTTTGCTTATTACTCACAGAAAATTCCTTCTTGTTACTTCAGATTAGGAACACGCAATGACGCGCGCGGAATTACTTCACCAGTTCATACTCCAACTTTCGATATTGAAGAAGAATCCATGAAAACCGCTATGGGAACTATGGCCTGGATTGCTTTTCAGTTTCTGAATCAGAAATAAAATTGAATTTTCATTGGGAGAATTCGTTGAACTCCCTCTCAGAATTTACATTTGCTCCCGAGAAAAAATGAGCGCGGCAACTAACATTCACCCCATATTTCACAAACTTCTTCAGCGGACGGATAAAGAAAATCTGCTGAATCAAAATTCAAAAGTCATTTGGCTTACGGGGTTAAGCGGTTCCGGCAAAAGCACGATAGCAGAAGCGCTTGAAAAAAATCTTCACGAAAAAAATTTTCTCACCATGCTGCTCGATGGCGATAACATCAGGGCGGGCATCAACAACAATCTTGGGTTTTCTGACGAAGACCGTTTAGAGAATATTCGTCGTATTGCCGAAGTGAGCAAACTATTTTTGAACTGCGGAATCATCACCATTAATTCTTTCGTGAGTCCAACCAATGATGTGCGGACTTTGGCAAAAAAAATTATTGGTGAAAATGATTTCATAGAAGTTTTTGTCAATTGTCCGCTGGAAGTGTGTGAGCAGCGCGATGTGAAAGGACTTTACGCAAAAGCAAGAAGAGGCGAGATAAAAGATTTCACCGGCATCACAGCGCCGTTTGAAATTCCTGCTTCTCCTTCACTCGAAATTAAAAGCAACGAACTGACAATTGAAGAATCAGTTGAAAAAATTTTCAATCACATTCTTCCAATAATTAAGAAATAAAAAATGAGAGCATATAACTTAACACACCTTAGAGAATTAGAATCAGAAAGCATGTATGTGTTGCGCGAGGTGGCTGCACAATTTGAACGGCCTGTTTTGCTTTTCAGCGGTGGTAAAGATTCCATTGTGGTTTCTCATCTCGCACGCAAAGCATTTTTTCCTGCGCCAATTCCCTTCAAACTGATGCATGTGGACACAGGGCACAACTTCAGCGAAGCAATTGAATACCGCGATAACTGGGTGAAAGAATTAGGAGCACAACTAGTTGTCGCTTCCGTTCAGGAATCAATTGATAAAGGAAGAGTGGTGGAAGAAAAAGGTTACAACGCCAGTCGCAATACACTTCAGACAACTACATTGCTTGATGCCATTGAAGCTAACAAATTTGATTGTGCAATTGGTGGTGCGCGCCGCGACGAAGAGAAAGCAAGAGCCAAGGAAAGATTCTTCTCTCACCGGGATGAGTTCGGTCAATGGGACCCAAAAAATCAGCGAC
>DMRR01000220.1 GCA_003455275.1 Bacteroidota bacterium
GAATTATTTAATGCAGGTTATCGCGAAGTCACTTTGCTTGGTCAGAATGTTGACAGCTATCTCTGGTCGAATGAAGAAACAAATGAGTCGGTAAGTTTTGCGCAGTTGCTCGAGCGGGTTGCTCTAGTGAATCCATTGTTGCGCGTTCGCTTCAGCACTTCGCATCCGAAGGATATTACTGATGAAGTGTTACACACGATTAAAAAGTATCACAACATCTGCAAGTACATTCATCTGCCCGTTCAGTCAGGCAGTTCAAGAGTTTTGGAATTGATGAACCGCACTTACGACCGCGAGTGGTACAAGGAAAGAGTTGATACCATTCGAAAAATAATTCCAGAATGTTCCATCAGCGCCGATATCATTTCAGGTTTTTGTACCGAGACCGAAGAAGATCATCAGCAAACACTGAGCATGATGGATTATGTGCGCTATGTGATGGCTTACATGTTTGCTTACAGCGAGCGCCCTGGAACTTTAGCTGCGCGTCAATTGAAAGATGATGTTGCGCCTGAAATTAAAAGCCGCCGCTTGCAGGAGATTGTTGATTTGCAACATGTGCATCAGGCGGAAGAAAATAAATCGGAGCCGGGAAAAGTTTATGAAGTGTTAGTAGAGGGAACAAGCAAGCGCTCGAAAGAACAATTGTTTGGTCGCAATTCGCAGAACAAAGTTTTGATTTTCCCGAAAGGAAATCTGAAGCCCGGCGATTACGCAAATGTGCGGGTGCTGAGTGCAACTTCTGCAACTTTGATTGGGGAGGTTGTTTGAATCTTTAGGCAAAATTTATCAGATTAAAAGAAACAGAAAGTGGAATTACAATCATTAAAAAACAGATTCGGAATAATAGGAAACAGTGCGGCACTTAATCTTGCACTTGAAACCGCGCAGCAAGTTGCGCCCACAGATTTAACAGTGCTCATCACCGGCGAGAGCGGAACCGGTAAAGAAATTTTTTCTCAGATCATTCATCAGCTGAGCACCCGCAAGCACAATCCGTTCATCGCGGTGAACTGCGGAGCAATTCCGGAAGGAACAATTGACTCAGAACTTTTCGGGCATGAGAAAGGAAGTTTCACCGGCGCGCACGAAGCACGCAAGGGATATTTTGAAACGGTAAACAGTGGAACAATTTTTTTAGATGAAGTAGGTGAACTTCCAATCGGAACACAGGCGCGCTTGCTTCGTGTGTTGGAAACAAAAGAATTCATTCGTGTAGGTTCATCGAAAGTAATGAAGACCGATGTGCGCGTGGTCGCAGCTACGAATGTGAATCTGCTTGATAAGATTTCTGTCGGAAAATTCCGGGAGGATTTGTATTACCGCCTGAACACTGTGCCCATTCGCGTTCCGTCGCTTCGTGATCGCAAGGAAGATATTCCTGTTTTGTTCCGGAAGTTTTGCATTGACTTTGGCGAACGCTACCGCCGCGATCCAATTCAGTTGGATGATGAAGCAAAAAATGTTTTAATGAATTATTCCTTTAACGGAAATGTCAGAGAACTGAAAAATCTTTCCGAACAAATTTCAGTTCTCTCAAAAAATAAATTGGTAGGAGCTGACGAGTTAAAACATTTTCTGCCCGAGCAAAAAGAGAATCGTTTGCCAGTGTTGGTTGGAAACAATAACGATTCACAAACTGGAATTAATGAGCGCGAGATTTTTTATTCGATGCTCATTGATATGAAAAAAGATTTAAATGCTCTGAAACAAATTGTGGCCGGCGGTATGCCTTCCGGTGATTTGGGTTCGGGTCATCATGAATTTCAGGGGCAACATTCGCTTCCGGCTTTCCATCCCATGTCTTCGCAGCCAGTTGTGATTGACCCTAACAAAAAAGTTCAGGAAATACCAATTGAAGAATCTCTTTCGCTTGCAGAGAAAGAAAAAGAGATCATAATTAAAGCACTGAAGAAGCACCGGGGCAGAAGAAAAGAAGCATCTCAGGAATTAGGAATCAGCGACCGCACGCTCTACAGAAAGATTAAGGAATACAATATTTCGGAGTAGTGAATGGTGAGTGGCGAAAAGTGAAAAGTGAAAAGTCAAAAGAGAAAAACGAAAAACTAAAAGTGAAAAATTATTTGCGTCTTGCTTTCTGTTTAATCCTTGGTGTTTACTGCTCCCTCACTTCCTGCGGCATTTATTCTTTTACCGGTGTAAACACTTCTGTTAAATCAGCAACTGTTCATCTGATAGTTAATCAGGCAAGCATAATTAATCCTTCGCTTAGCGGCACGCTGACTGAAAAACTGAAAGACAAAATCATAACCGGATCTCCGGTTTCTGTAATTGAGAAAGAAGGCGAACTGGACCTATCCGGCACTATTACTAACTACTCTGTCTCACCGGTAGCGGCCTCAGCGAATGAAACTGCTGCACTGAACCGTCTTTCAATCACCATAGAAATTCAGTGTACGAATACAAAGGATGACAAACTATCGTGGTCAGAGACCTTCACGCGTTTTGCCGATTTTGAAAGTTCGCAAGACCTGAGCAGCGTTGAATCGAAACTGGTAGATGAAATTGCAGATCAACTGGTAGATGATATTTTTAACAAAGCATTAGTAAATTGGTAGTATGGAATTACAAGAAGTTCTTGGCTTTATAAAAAATTCGTCTTCGCTGAATTCATTGAAGAAAGAAGATCTGAATGAATTAATTTCAAAGTATCCATGGTTCTCTACCATCCACTTGCTGAGAGCGAAGCAAGCGCAAATAGAAAATAATTCAGAGTTGGAAAATATCCTTTCCACTTCTGCCCTGTTCGCCAATAATCGCCAATCGCTTTTTGAGTTAATGTATCCTTCCGCTCCCGACAAAATTTTTATTCAAGAGCTGGATGGATCTGCTTTAAAAAAAGAAAAAAAAGTGTTTGAAGAAGAGAAAAAAACTGTTGAGATAAATGAACCGGATGAAGTCGAAACAGAATTAATTCATATTTCCGATGTTGAATCTGTGATGCAAATCCCGGAATTTTCAAATGATGAAAAGGAAGTTGCCGGCGATCATGA
>DMRR01000040.1:0-5615 GCA_003455275.1 Bacteroidota bacterium
CACAGGTAATTTAAAAGTTGGTGCATACACCTTGCCATCAACTGATGGAACAAACGGGCAAGTTTTAAAAACCAACGGGGCTGGAGTGCTTACATGGAGCGCAGATAATGTTGGAAGTGGAACTACGCAGTGGACAACAAGCGGTTCAAATATTTATTACAATACAGGAAATGTTGGAATCGGAACAGCATCTCCATCTTCTGCATTGCATGTAGTTTCTACAGGATCAAATCCAATAAAGATTGATGGTGGAGCAAACATGTATGTTAGTTTATATGAAGGCGGAACTTACCGCGGCTATCTCGGTTCTTTTTACTCAGGAAATGCCGCTGATGTTGATTTCGGAACCGGAATTGGCAACACTACAGGCGGAGTTGATTTATCTATTCAGGGAGTACCGAAGTTGACTGTTAATCCTGATGGGAATTTAACTTTAGGGGGAGTAGTAAATAATTCGCTCACTGTTGCGGGCTCTACTTCTTATTTAAGAATGAATGCAACTCTTCTTACGGGAACAGCTTGGTCATATTCAAACGATGGATATTATAACTATGTAAACTGCATAAGTGCAGCAGGTGGCGGCGGCATTGTTGCAAGCTTTGCAAATACTACAGAGCCTTATCAATTCACTGTTTGGGGAAACATGCAGGCAAATGGATTTCAATCCAATTCTGATAGAAAACTGAAAACAAATATTCAACCGCTGAGTGATGTATTTTCTGCAATTGATGTGGTGGAAAAACTTAACCCGGTTACTTATGATTTCAAAAAAGATGAATACAAAATCATGAATCTTCCATCGCAAAAACAATTTGGATTTATTGCCCAGGAAATTCAGCAGGTGTTGCCAAATCTTGTTCAATCATCAAACACTGCAGTTTCACAAGATGAGAATGGAAATTTGGTGAGAGATCAAATTCTTTCAGTGAATTATATTGAAGTGATTCCGATATTAACTGAAGCGATCCAGGAGCAGCAAAAACAAATTGATGATTTGAAAAATCAAATTCAAATCCTTTCATCTGATAAAAGTCAAATGAACGACGGAACAATTTCACTCAATCCAATATCAACTGCCATGCTCGGACAAAATGTTCCGAACCCGTTTGATAATTCAACTTTAATTCCATTCCGTATTCCGAAAGGATGCAACAGTGCAAGCATCATGATTACAAGTTCTGCAGAAGGGAAAGTAATAACTGTGATTCCTGTTTCATGTGACGAAAACCACATCAGCATTGACGGCGGGCAACTAACAACCGGAACCTATACTTATTCACTGATTGTAGATGGAGTTACCATTTCAACCAGGCAAATGATTTTAACAAAGTAAAATTAGCGTGGCAGAACTCTTTAAATTAAGCGATAATAATTTCTGAATAATCATAATAAATTTCCTTCTGACACTGATTGATGAATACTTTTTTTATCCATAATCATTTTCATAAAAAATTTTGAGACTAAAAACTGTATAACTTTTAAGCATTGTAAATAACTGTGGCTCCTCTGAATTTATTCAGAGGAGTTTTTATTTAACAATATTGTGTTGATGTGGGTTTGAATTTTCAGGCAAAAGAGAAATCTTATTCCGGAGTCATCATTCCGCTATTCATCATATATAAAGTTATCGCTAACAGCGTTCCGAAAATTGCAACAGCTATTATCAGCGGCTTCCAAATTTTTTTCTTCTGAAATTCTTTTTCATTCGGGAAATATTTTCTGAAAACATATTCAGAAAGTGTAACTGCTCCAATCATATTCACAATTAAAGAAACATTGCTGGAATTCGGTTTTACATTCGGAAGAATAATCATTTCAAGAATCAGATAAAGTATTGAGCCGAGTAATACCAGGTTGGCAGCTTTTATTTTACCGTTCTATTTCAAATTCTGATAAAGCAATACGCCGCCAAAAACACTTGTACACAGAAATGCAAACCCCATTATCGCTCCCCGCGAATAGATTTTTGGTTTTTGACTCACAACCATTTCTTCGTCAATCACCAGTTTGTCGTTTTCATTATCTGTCATTTCTGATTTGTTTTTTTTCACTAAAAAAAATATTTTCAATCGTCAGCCAAAACAATTTTATAAACCTTCATCATATTATTAGTCATCACCCGGCAGTAATAAATCCCTGAAGTAAGATGTCTCGCATTCCACTGAAATAATATTTTTCCGGGCGAAATGTTTTTCTGTGTCAGCGTTTCAATTTCATTTCCTTCCTGATTTAGAATAGAAATTTTTACCTCAATATTTTTAACTGAATTCAATTCAAAATTAATTTTCCCTTTAAATGGATTGGGATAACTAATCAAGGAAAATGGCTCGGTCACAGGAGGAATTTCAATTCCATCCTCACCTCGATTAATATATACTTTGTAAATAACAGAATTGGCATGGCTCACTGCTGCACCTGATTGGGAAATATTACTGTCCGGGCTTTCAATTCCTCCAACAATATAACCAGCAAGTGTTTTCACATGAATAGAATCAAGATTTACAATCTTATTCTGGTACAATTGAAGTGCAGGATTCAAAACGAAGTATGCATTTGTTCCCAAATAAGTATTCCACTCAATAGGTAATTTATATTCAGTCATTGTTCCGGAGCCATCGCGCTTCACCATACTTATTGTTTTAGTAAACGGCACCAGTGAATCTATGATGAGAGAATTGTTGGAAGTATCCAGGCGGTACATACTCATGCCTCCAAAAAAAACTGAATACATGCTGTTACCGCTGTCACTATACATTGGCAGAGTAGCGCAATGATACTGACTCAGGTTTTGCTCAAACACCGGAGCAATATTGAATCCTGAAGTTTTGATATCAATTGTATTTAAGTATGGAAGATTAATGCCTTGTTGAAACACACCGGTAAATGCAGTAAGACCAAATTCTCCATTTGGAAATATTTGTGGTATTAAATTAAAATCTCTTCTTCTGAAATTAATTGAATCATAAATTGAAGAAAAATTGTAAACAGATAGATTAGTTCCATCGTCAGCAATTTGAAATTTTCGAATTGACCTTGAATATTTCTGAACAAAAAAACCAAGCGTATCAGAAATGTTGTAAGTCCCTTCGAAATCATGTCCAAACACCAGGTAGTAAACCGAATCAATCTTTTCTAATTCGCCGCCACACACTTGCAAAACCGAGTCGCTCGTTTGCCTGAAGTACGGGGCGATTGTATTATTATTTATCACTGCATTAATAAGAGAAGGGATACTTATGGCAGTGAGGGTATTGAAAGTATGAAAGGCATTGAGTGATGATTTCCAGCCATAGCCTCCGATAACATAAAGCATTGAATCAAGCTGGTAATATTCCATATTGCTCGATTCAAGAGGTTCTGCAATATCGATTGGCAGAGAATCTACAGATGATGTCCAAGTTTGATTGTTAAGCGGATCAACAACCCAGATGTCGGTATTTGCATCATAGGTCGGGAAAGCAAATGGCGGTAGAAATCCATGCAACCCATTTTTCCTTCCACCAATAAAAAGCCACATGTTATTCCATTGTGCCATCGCACCAGAATGAACGGCAGGAGGAACCGAGAGGTTTAGGGTGTCCATCTCAATTCTGAAATCAAATTGAGCTTTAGCAATTTTTGTTTTACAGATGCAAAAAAGAAGGAGAGAGGCAAGAAAAATTTTTTTCAACTTCGTTTTATTTTAAAAAAAAATTGCCGCAAAAAAAATCATTGCGGCAATTTATCATGAGTCAAAATTTATTTTTTATTCGATCACAAAACTTCCGTTACGAAGCGATGTGTTTCCTTTTATAATGTAACGGTACACACCACTAACTGCTTTGCCCATATTAATCTCGCTCACATTTTTTCCGGCTACTACAGAAATTCTTTTTTTCATTTGAAGCTGACCCAGCGAATTGTAAATTTCAAGAACAAGTTGCTGCGATTTTACTGATTGAATTGTAATGGTGAACTCACCTTTATTGGGAACAGGAAAAATTTGTACACTGCTAACGGCGTCAATATTTCCAATACCGGTGCAATCAATTATGAAAATGTTTTTTGAAGTTGAATTACTGCAGCCATTTGAATCAGAATAAAAGTAAGAAATGGTGTGGTCACCCAATCCAATACTATCAGGGTTGAAAGTATTACCTGAAACACCAACTCCGCTAAAGCTTCCCCCTGCAGGATTTCCCGTGAGCGTAATTGAATTTGATGTGTTACAAATAGTATCAACAGAAGTTATGGATACTGATGGCAGAGAATGAATAGTTATGTTAGTGGCAGTAGTGTCAGAGCATCCGTTTTTTGTAACAATTACAGAATAAACGCCACTGTTAACGGGCAAGTATTCGTACGAAGTAGCGCCCGCTATATCACTTCCGTTCAGTTGCCACTGATAACTGAGACCAATTCCGTTCAATGCCTGAAGTGGAGAGCCCTCACAGACGCCACCCGTTGAGCTTTGCAATATGTATGCATTGGGTTTGCAATCATTGGTCGTGATTTTAAAAACCTTATTGGTGTTATGAGCGCACACATACAATTCGCCGTATGAGTCTTCGCCAAAGGAACTGTAAGTATTGGTTAGGAATGAGCCGAGTGTATCATTATTCCATGTTCCGCCACCTGCAGGAAGTAAAGAATAAATCACTCCGGCACAATAATCAGTATATAAATACCTTCCCCACAAATCATGAAACTGTGCCCCGCGATATACATAACCGCCGCTGATGGAGCAAAATCCGCCTGAATGAGAATACTCCCAAATAGGATCCGTAAGGCCAATAGTACCGTTGCAATCAGCTGCGCCAGAAGCATAAGAATGCAAACCTTCGCGACAATGCCAGCCGTAGTTGTACCCTCCGTTTGATCCTGCCGGTTCGAAATCAATTTCCTCATAAGCGTTTTGTCCTACATCAGCAATCCACAAGTCACCTGTTATTCTATCGAAGCTTGGTCTCCATGGATTTCTGACACCGAGATCAAAAATCTCAGGCCGCCCTCCACCAGAAGCATACATGTTAGTAGCAGGAATTGCGTATGGAGAAGCACCATGAACATCTAAGCGCAATATTTTTCCAAGCAATGAATCAGGATTCTGAGCCCTGTTAGATGGGTCGCCTCCGCTTCCACCATCGCCTTGAAAATCGTAGAGATATCCATCAGGTCCAAACATTATCATGCCGCCATTATGATTAACATATGGCTGATAAATTTTCAGAATCTCAAATGCGGAAGATCCATCTGCAAGATTAGGATCACTTGAACTGACAGAATACCGTACTATATGTGTCGGGCCGGGGTTGTCATCGGAGCCGGTGTAGTTCACATAGAAATAACCATTGTTTTTGTAGTCCGGATCAAATGCCATTCCCAATAATCCTTCTTCATTATAATTACCATAATCAGTCAAGGCAGATATATTGAGGAAGGCAGGCGACAGCTTATTGCCAAGCGAATCGACGATGTAGATATATCCGTTACGCTGAACAACAAATGTGCGGCTGTCACCGCAATTGGTTACAAGAACCGGGTAATTAAAAGTAGTGGAAGTGTTGGGCCATTGTGTTAAAGTAAGCGTAGGCAACTGCGCACTCACTTTTGTAAAACAGGAAATAAGAATGAAG
>DMRR01000040.1:5960-6483 GCA_003455275.1 Bacteroidota bacterium
GAGTGATGCGTTAGTTTCATTTAGTTAATGTTTTGAAATTGTGCCTCAATGCTAATACAAAAACTTTTGAAAAGAACAATCATCTTTATCGCGATAAAAAAAACCAAGTGTAACCAAGCTGAATGAAAAAACAACCATCCTTAATTTATGGAATTCATCCTGTAGAAGAGGCAATCAAATCTGGGCGGAGCATTGAAAAAATTTTTGTTCAGAAAGGGTTTCGTGCTGATGCTTTCAAAAAAATTATTTCATCAGCCAGAGAAAAAAATATTCCGGTCCAGGGTGTTCCGGTAGAAACACTGGAAAGAATCACTAACGGTGTTCACCAGGGAATTGCTGCAAAAGTTTCTCCTGTTGATTTTGTGGACTGGCGCGATATAGTCAATCATGCATTTGAACAGGGAGAAACTCCCTTGCTTCTGGTGTGCGACAGTATTACGGATGTTCGGAACCTTGGAGCTATTGCCCGTACAGCATTCGCTGCGGGTGTGCATGTGATGATTATTCCTTCACAGGGTTTTGC
>DMRR01000040.1:6872-11454 GCA_003455275.1 Bacteroidota bacterium
TAAAAGAGATGCGCAGTTTTGGGATTCAAACAATAGTGGCAGATGCGGGCGGAAATGATTATATCTATCATGTTGATTTAAAACTTCCGACAGCAATCATTATGGGTTCTGAAGATACCGGTGCTGATAAAAACATTCTTCGGTTCAGCACTCATATAGTTAAGTTACCGATGCCGGGAGCAATTGACAGTTATAATGTATCCGTAGCTTGTGGAATGTTTTTATATGAAACCATAAGGCAGCGGATGCAATAGTCAACTTATGATCGTATAAATTCTATAAAAAAAATATTGTCTATTGACAAGGAGTTCCGTTTGCTCTTAAAAAATTCAAATGCGATGTAAGCGACATACACGAGAGACTATCAATAGTAGAAGAAGTGAGATCTTTATCTACAAATGTCTTGCTCATTCTTGAAGAAAATATTCCGTAACCTGGATTTATGTTAGTGTATTGCTGAAGCGATTGACCTTGTGTTAATCCGGTTTGAGCCTGATTTACCAGGTAGTAGTTGTAAAACTCTTCACCGCCAACACTGAAAATCAAATCTACTTTTCCTGCAACACGATATACATCCTGATTATCTGCAATTGAGTTGCTCAGAAAATTATAAAAGTTATCGCTCTCAATAATGTATCCCATGTCTTCGCCGCCTGCAGTGCTGCCCGAAGTTTTGTTTCGGAAAAGTTGCCAGTTCAATACAGTATCTTTTACCAAAGTGCCGGTGGTGTTATCGTATTCTTTATAATGAAATCTAAAAAGCAAATCATAAATTTTTCCGTCGGTGGCGCTCTTCCATTCGAAAGTATAGTTGCCCCCGGGAAAGAAATTTATTTTCTGGGTGCCAATTGGTTTTTGAAGGCTGAAATCATTGATAACATTGGTTTCTGCAGAAACCATTGATTGATCATCGGGTTTGGTAATCAATAACTGATAATGATAATTCTGATTTATGGCATGATCAGTTCGGTATAGAATGTTTGGTGATTGGGCAAAAATTCCGCTGTCCTTAGTTGCACTGATATTGTCTCCATCCACTTTCTCAAGTGTTGTGGTGTTGAGCAATGAACCATTATTATATTCGAGCAACTGAACTGTAAGAGAATCATAATAGAGCGAGTCAGCGTTTTGAGCAAGCGTGAGCGCACTTATTTCTTTATCAAGAAAAGCTTTTTCGATTCTAATGTAGTTGTAGTTAGCGTCTTTATCCAGAAGCCCATATACGATAGTGATGTCTTTCCAGTCCGTGGTGAGCTCGAAATCTGTAGAACAGCTTTCAAAAATAAAAATGAGGAGCGCTGCTAGGGCAATGATTTTTTTCATGCGCGACAAAAGTATTCGGCGAAGTGATTTGCAAAAGTCATGGAAGTGTCAAAAAATAGCCAAGTGTTTGGTGGCTGATGGTTAGTGGTTAGCGAGAAGTGCATCAAACAGTTTAGCAAAGTGTTTCAGAATTTTTTCCTTCACTTCATTCAAATCAATTTCTCTTCCGAGTTCTTTTTGAAGTGAAGTGACTTGCTTGCCTTGTATGCCGCATGGTATAATCAAATCGAAATAACT
Organism: Bacteroidota bacterium; assembly: GCA_003455275.1. Taxonomy (GTDB): domain Bacteria; phylum Bacteroidota; class Bacteroidia; order Chitinophagales; family UBA10324; genus CAXBPY01. The sequence continues at coordinate 8,433 of DMRR01000040.1, forward strand.
CAAGTCAGTATTGATGTTGAATGCAAATCCATGCATGGTAATCCACCGGCTGGTGCGAACACCAATCGCGCAAATTTTTCGTGCGCGCGATGGCGATTCAGCATCTATCCAAACTCCTGTTTCACCTGAACTCCTTCCGGCGCTAATTCCATAATCAGCAAGCGTGAGAATGATAGTTTCTTCAATGAGCCGCAGATATTTTCCTATGTCAGTAAAAAAATAATCGAGATCAAGAATGGGGTAACCAACAATTTGTCCCGGTCCGTGAAAAGTAATATCACCTCCCCGATTGATTTTGAAGAAAGAAATTTTTTTCTCGTTGAGCGTATCTTGATTCACCAAAAGGTTTTTCATGCTTCCGCTTTTACCTAAAGTGAAAACAGGAAAGTGCTCGCAAAAAAGAAAATGGTGTGTCGGAATTATTTTTTCTTCTTCACTCTGTTCGCGATTCTTCATCTTGTTTTCGGTGAGAGATGAAAATATTTTTTCCTGTTCATCCCACGCCGAGCGGAAATCAATACTTCCTAAATCAGTAACCTGAACAGTTCGGGTAAATTTTTTTTCTTCCTGCACTCCAATAAAATTTTCAATTTCCTCTTCCATTTTCAAATCTCCAAATTTTCAAATCTTCAAATTGCAACTAAATCTTTCTTAAACTCTGAAGTAAAATGAAATTTAATCTTTGGATGATTCTGCATCATTGTATTCAGCATGTAATTCGTTTCTGCCATATAAACAAAGTGGCCATCTTTATCCAAACAAATTTGCGTAGCCCGCAATCGAACAAATTCCTGTAACTCTTTTTTATCATCACAAGTAACCCAGCATGCCTTATGCAATTGAAGCGGTCGCCATGAACAGGCAGCACCGTATTCATTTTGCAAGCGATACTGAATCACCTCGAACTGAAGTTCGCCCACCACACCAACAATTTTTCTGTTGCCCGGTTGCTGTGTGAATAGTTGCGCAACTCCTTCGTCTGTCAATTGATGAATTCCTTTATCGAGCTGCTTGGTTTTCATTGGATCATTATTCACAAGCTCTTTAAAAATTTCAGGAGAGAAACTCGGTATGCCTTTGAAGTGAAGGTTCTCACCTTCAGTAAGCGTGTCACCGATTTTGAAATTGCCGGAGTCATACAATCCAATCACATCTCCCGGATAGGCCTCGTCGATAATATTTTTTGCAGAAGCCATGAACGAAGCCGGGCTGCTGAAACGCAATTGTTTTTGCAACCGCACATGCTGATAAAATTTATTGCGCTCAAATTTTCCAGAACAAATTCTTAAGAAAGCAATGCGGTCACGATGACGCGGATCCAGATTTGCGTGAATCTTAAAAACAAAACCACTGAAATTTTTTTCTTCGGGAAGAACTTCGCGCAAATCAGTTGGTCGTTCAATAGGAGCGGGAGCTATAGAAGTAAATGCACTGAGTAATTCGCGCACACCGAAATTGTTTACTGCACTTCCGAAAAATACCGGAGCCAGTTTTCCTTCGAGATATGCTTTGTGATCGAAGGCATCATACACACCTTCTATCAAATGAACATCTTCGCGAAGCTGATTCGCAAAGGGAGAAATGTGTTCATCCAGTAGTTCATCATCGAGTGAATTGATGCTTACAATTTCATCGGTTACTTTTTGTTGACTTGGATGAAAAAGGTTCAACGATTTTTCATAAAGATTGTAAACACCTTTGAAAGTTTGACCGATGCTGATTGGCCAGCTAAGCGGGCGCACTTTAATATTGAGTTTCGCTTCCAACTCATCCAGCAGATCAAAAGGATTTCTACCTTCACGATCCATTTTGTTAATGAAAATAATTACAGGTGTGTCACGCATCCTGCATACCTCCATCAGCTTTTCGGTTTGTGCTTCCACACCTTTCACGCAGTCAATCACGAGTATCACACTGTCAACTGCCGTAAGTGTGCGATAAGTATCTTCAGCAAAATCTTTGTGGCCGGGAGTATCGAGCAGGTTGATGATTTTGTTGTTGAATTCAAAAGTCATGACTGAAGTAGCGACAGAAATTCCGCGCTGCCTTTCAATATCCATAAAATCGCTGGTAGCGCTCTTCTTAATCTTATTGCTCTTTACTGCTCCTGCAGTTTGAATGGCTCCGCCGAACAATAAAAATTTTTCTGTAAGTGTGGTCTTGCCCGCATCCGGGTGACTGATAATGGCAAATGTTTTTCTCTTCTGAATTTCTTCTTGCAACGACATAAGGCGCGCAAATGTAAAGAATGGGAATAAGCGCCGAATAAGTCAGCAAATAGTTTTTAAATCAGAATCTCAGAAAGCAATTAAACTTTCCCGTGAATGATTACCTCCTTGCCAAGGTCTTCATACATTTTAATCATGCGTGGAAGATCTGCTTTATTCGCCACACGCATTTTTACTCCCCGACCGCGGGCTCCTTTATTTTTTATTTCAATAAAAATATCGTCTGTGTTTTCCGGTTTTCCGTAACTGGTTTTCTTTTTCAGAGGCATGGCAAAATCTGTTTTGGTATTTCCGAGTTGAATATAGTATTCGAAAATTAAATTCCAATTTTTTAAAAACTATTTTCGTCGCAACGAAATAAAATTGACGCGAGCGCTTTTTAAAATATTTTCATTTCTGCCGCTGAATATTCTTTATCTCATTTCAGCTGTGGTGGCATTTTTACTTGCTTATGTTTTTCGATATCGCAAACAGGTAATTCTTACTAATATTAAAAATTCTTTTCCGCAAAAAAGCGAAGAAGAGGTATCGGCAATCTGTCATGAATACTATCGCCATATGAGCGACCTGATTGTGGAAAGTATCAAAGCATATAGAATTTCGAAAGCCGATTTAAAAAGGAGAATCCGTATCGTAAACCTTCCTGATTTGAACCGTTATGCTGATGAAAGAAGGAGCGTGATCATTTTGCTTGGTCATACCAGCAATTGGGAGTGGAATGGATTGATGCTTGGACTTACTGCAAACTATCATCCGCAGGTAGTGTATCGCCCGCTTAGCAACAAAAAGATGGA
>DMRR01000073.1 GCA_003455275.1 Bacteroidota bacterium
CTGGTGTATATCATCGACAACCTGTCCCAACACATTAATTAACTGAGCATTAATTGAATTTGAATTGAGTGAAGAATCAGTATATGAAACGCGGTCAAAATCTTGAGAAAGAAATGAGATAGTTGAAAAATAATTTGATTCAGAATACATGCTTCCCTGCAAGTCGCTTTCCTTACAAAATGAGTTTACCTGCACTTCATATTCGGTATATGAATTCAGGTTTTCGATTCTTATTTTATTTTGAGTAGTTGAAAAAACAGTCCAGTCTTCAGTTTCTTTTTGCCGGATACGAACCGAATATTTTACAGAACCATTTTCTTCCCACTCAATATTTATATAATCGATTCCACCTGATTGAAGTGAAATGGCTTGTGGCGCCAGGCAATCAGAATAAGTAGTAAAAATTTCGCCATGAGCATAAGCTGAGTTATCTCTTTTTGTTTTTCCGATTGACATAACCCGCCATTCATAAGTGGTGGATGGTTTCAGGTTATTTATTCTGCGATTGGTGCTGGGAGCGTTAACGGTGTAAATGCTCCACAGAGTTTCATTTTTAGCTTTGACTTCTAGTTGATAGTTCTCATCATTCATATCTCCGGCCCAGCTCAGTTTTGCCTGTGTAGGTGAAACTACTTCAGCTTTAAGTTTAGCGGGATCCGATTTTTGAGCACTTGAAATTTTAGTAACCGCTAAAAACAGCAGGAGAGATGAAAGAAGTATTTTCATAGAGAATCCTTTTTTCGGAAATCACTATTACTTGACTTTTCATAAAAGGTTTTATCAACGGATTTATTTAAATGCGTTAATACCGGTTACATCCATACCTGTAATAAGGAGGTGAATGTCATGAGTTCCTTCATAAGTTACTACTGATTCTAAATTCATCATATGACGCATGATTGAATATTCACCGGTGATCCCCATTCCTCCATGAATCTGACGAGCTTCGCGTGCAATGTTTAGCGCAGTTTCCACGCTGTTGCGTTTCGCCATACTGATTTGAGCAGGTGTTGCGCGGCCTTCATTCTTCAACACACCTAAACGCCAAACCATGAGCTGTGCTTTGGTGATTTCAGTAATCATCTCAGCAAGTTTTTTCTGAGTAAGTTGAAAGCCTGCAATCGGTTTATCAAACTGAATGCGCTGCTTGCTATAGCGAAGTGCAGAATCATAACAATCCATTGCAGCACCGAGAGCGCCCCATGCAATTCCATAACGCGCACTGCTCAAACATCCTAAAGGACCTTTCAATCCTTTTACATTGGGGAAAATATTTTCTTTCGGAACTTTTACATTGTCAAAAACCAATTCGCCGGTGGCGCTGGCACGCAAACTCCACTTGCCGTGTGTTTCAGGAGTAGTAAATCCTTCCATACCGCGCTCTACAACAAGCCCGCGAATATCTCCGGCTTCATCCTTTGCCCATACTACGGCAATGTCAGCAAATGGTGCATTGCTGATCCACATTTTTGCTCCGTTCAATATCACATGATCACCCTTGTCTTTAAAGTTGGTAATCATTCCGGCAGGATTACTTCCAAAATCTGGTTCAGTTAAACCGAAGCATCCCATCATTTCACCGCTCGCGAGTTTTGGTAAATATTTTTTGCGTTGCTCTTCGCTACCGTAAGAGTAAATAGGATACATCACCAGTGAACCCTGAACAGAGGCAGTGCTTCGAATTCCGCTATCGCATCTTTCGAGTTCCTGCATGATGATTCCATATGAAATCTGATCGAGTCCGCCGCCTCCGTATTCAACCGGAATGGTAGGGCCAAATCCTCCTATCTCTGCAATGCCCGGAATAAGGTGCTTTGGAAACTCTGCACGCTGCGCGTAGTCTTCAATGATGGGAGAAATATTTTTTTTAACAAACGCACGCGCTGTATCACGAATGAGTTTGTGTTCATCAGTCAGAAGTTCGTCGAGCTGGTAGTAATCGGGGTGTTGGTAATCGTCTTTATACATGGCGGCGAATGTAAAAGGAAGTTTCAAGTTCCATGCTTCATGTTCACCTGTTCTTTACCGGAATAACAAACTTCAATGCACTCCAGAAATCATCAACTGCGCAAACTTTAATATCAACCAAGCCGAGTTTCAATCCGGTGTCCCGAATAATCTTTTCATTCAGATCTGTTTTAATTCCTGAGGATTTTTTATACCATGAAACCCAAATCATACCGTCGAAAGTGATTTCATTTTTGAGTAGGGGAAAATTTTTTTCAAACTCATTCACACTCTTTGCGAACAGATGAATAAAATTCTTTTTTGTTTTTTTATCGGAATAAAATTCAACTCCTTCAGGAAAATCAGAGAAAAGTTTTAAGTAGTAATCCGGGGCATTTACAGTTTTGACCTTGAATCCTGTTTTGATTCCAAGTTTTTTAGAAAGAGGAGTTACGGAGTAACCAGCAGTTTTCATTGAAAAAAAAATTCTGAGATGAAAATATGTGATTAAGAAAATATTCTTACTGCGATTTTCGTCTCCACAGAAATTTACTTAGCAAAAAACTTTTCCGAAACTCCAAACTTTGGAAATGTTGTTAGCTCACTAATAACGAATAACAATAAACGAATAACGAAGCAAGTATGGACAGCATCACTCATGTTGTGTTAGGAATGGCAGAAGGCGAACTAATCGCCGGAAAAAAATTGGGAAAGAAGGCAATGCTTTGGGGTGCAATCGCGAACAGCGTTCCTGATATTGATGTTCTTTTCACACCGTTTCTTTCTTCTGACCAGGGATTATTAGTGCATCGCGGAATCACACACAGTATTTTGTTTGCTTTTTTATTTTCATTAGCTGCGGCGTGGTTTTTCTCACATAGAAATTCCAAGCTTGATTTCACAGGATGGCTTGCTCTGTGGGGTTGCGGAATGTTCTCACACATATTGCTTGATTCATTTACCAATTATGGAACCGGTTGGTTTGAACCATTCAGTCACACACGCGTAATCATCAACAATATTTTTGTAGCTGATCCTTTCTATACATCTCCGCTTACTGTTTCTGCCATTGCGTTGCTCTTGATCAAAAAGTATGAGCCCTCAAGAACAAAATGGGCAACCGGCGGATTGATTCTTTCATTGGTTTATCTCGGTTACACTTTCTTTAACAAGGTGAGTATTGATGCTGTAGCGGAGAAAAATTTCACTCACCAGAAAATGGAAGTGAAACGCTACATGACAGCACCAACTCCTCTTAATAATTTTCTTTGGTATGTGCTCGCTCAATCGGATGATGGTTTTTACACCGGATTATATTCTGTATTTGATAAAGACGATTCCATCTCTTTTCATTTCATTCCCCAGAATGAGCAACTCGTTTCTCCAATCTCATCAGATGAAAAAGTGAAACGGCTGATTCGTTTCACCCAGGGATGGTATTGCGCCACACTGGATTCAGATCAAAATGTAACGCTGAATGATTTGCGGTTCGGCACAATGGGTTTTGCAGGCGATGAAGAGAAATATGTGTTTTCATATTCACTTGCACCGGATTCTTCCAATGGATTTTTAGTTCACAGCAGCCGCTTCAGATCTATTCCGGCAAATGCATTTGGAAAATTGATTGAAAGGATAGAGGGAAAATAGTGACGGAAAACTGAAGACCGAAGTCTTAAGATGATTGTTCATAGATTTCAATTTGGTCAATATGCAATTTGAAATCATAATTCTCCAATCTCAATTCTCAAATTGTATTCTCCGCTTCATCCACAAATTCCTTCTTATAAATTTTTAGCAGAAGAAAAAAGTAGGAGATAAGCAGCGGACCAAAAACAAGTCCGGGTAATCCAAACCATTGCAGTCCTACAATCACTCCGAGAATCGTGATAACCGGATGTACATCAGCAAACCATTTTGCAAAGAAGAAACGAAACACATTATCAATCAAAGAAATCACCACGGCACCATAAATCAATATTCCGATTCCCCGCCACGGTTCTGCAGTGGAAAGAAGATACAAGCCGGCAGGAATCCAAATCAATCCTGCGCCTACTACTGGAATTATGCTTGTGCATCCGCACATGATTCCCCAGAAGAACGGACTGTCTAATCCGAAAATCAGAAATCCAAGTGAAGCAACTAAACCCTGACA
>DMRR01000164.1:0-1034 GCA_003455275.1 Bacteroidota bacterium
CGTTCTCAATTCGCCGGGAACAATTGATAGTGATTACCGTGGAGAAATAAAAGTAATCCTAATAAACCTAAGCGGACAACTTCAAACGATTGAACCAGCTGAGCGAATCGCACAGATGGTAATTTCAAAATTCGAACAAATAAAATGGGAGCCGACTAAAGAGCTTGAAACATCGGATAGAGGAGCAGGAGGTTTTGGTTCTACAGGAATAAAGTAATTTGAAGATTTGGAGATTTGAAAATTTGAAGATTATGCTCTTATTCAATTAATTTTCATTCTTCAAAACAACATTCAACAACACAGAAATTCCACTATCAAATCACTAAATTATCAATTCATCAAATTAGATTAATGAACATAATTATTCCAATGGCGGGCATGGGCAAACGAATGCGCCCACATACACTCACCACACCAAAGCCACTAATAGCTGTCGGTGGAAAATCCATCGTGCAGCGACTAGTAGAAGACATTTCTGAAATGTGTGCTGATGATATTCATGAGATTGCTTTTGTGGTAGGAAGATTTGGAAGTGAGGTAGAAAAAAATCTTCTTGCCATTGCAGAGAGTGTTGGAGCAAAAGGAAAAATATTTTACCAGGATGAAGCGCTCGGAACTGCTCACGCAATTCTCTGCGCGCGTGAGTGTTTGAAAGAAAATGTAATTGTCGCTTTTGCTGACACCCTTTTTTACGCTGACTTCAAGATTGATAAATCGAAGGACGGAATTATCTGGGTTCACAAAATCCCGGACCCGTCAGCTTTCGGTGTGGTGGTGCTGGATGAAAACAAAGTGGTAAAAGAATTCATTGAGAAGTCACCAACATTTGTTTCGGACCTAGCCATAATCGGAATTTATTATTTCCGTGATGGAAAAAATTTAGAGAAGGAATTACAATTCCTCATTGATAATAAAATCCGTGTGAAAGGTGAATTCCAAATCACGAATGCACTCGAGAACATGAAGAGCAAGGGTATGAAACTCGTGACCGCGGAAGTGAAAGAATGGCTCGATTGCGGAAACAAAGACGCAAC
>DMRR01000164.1:1386-3334 GCA_003455275.1 Bacteroidota bacterium
GCCGTTATGGAAAACAGCGTGGTGATTCCTCCTTGCTTCGTGGGTGAAAATGTGCATATGAAAAATTCTGTAGTGGGTCCGTATGTTTCTGTTGGAAAAAATTCTGTAATTGAAGATTGCCGCATTGAAAACAGCATCATTCAGAATGACTCACTCATCAAATACAAAGTCATTGGCAATAGCATGATTGGAAGCAATGCCATTCTCGCAGGAAAACCCGGTGATGTAAGTTTGGGAGACTATTCAGCTGAAGCATGATTCTTCGCAATAAACATTTCTTACTCTCTTCTTTTCATTTCGACCTAATTCGGTTTCGATTTAATGGGCGATATTTTCCGTCTTCGGTCTTCTGTCTTCTGTCTGTCCTCCTGATCTCTTCCTGCAAAACCACTGAATCTTCAACAGCCTATAAAATTCCCGATGCGAAGGTGAATGATGTGATTGGCGAAGATCCGAAGCAAACAGAATTTGAAAACACTTTTCTAGAAGGGAAAAAACAGGAGATACTTGGCAATGCTGACAAAGCGCTTGCTATTTATCGCGACCTGCTGAAGCAACAACCTGAAAATGATGTGGTGAATTTTCAGATTGGAAACATTTTATATGCGCAGCATAAATACTTGGATGCGCTTCCGTATCTGAAAATTTCTGTCAAGCAAAATCCTTCGAACAAATATTATGAGCAGTTGTATGCCGAGTTGCTGAATCATACTGGAAATCCAAAAGGCGCCGCAGGTGTTTATGAATATCTGAGCAAGCAATCTCCGAATGATGTTGACTACTTGTTCAACTATGCTTACTTCCTTTCGCTTACAGGAGATTTTCAAAAAGCGATTGACACATATAATAAAATCGAATCGCAGGTTGGAGTGTCAGAAGATTTGTCAATGGCGAAGCAGCAGTTGTATATGAAGCTCGGAAAAAAGCAGGCGGCGATTGATGAGATTCAAAAACTGAGCGATGCAAACCCGGGCGAAGCGCACTACCTCGCGATGCTTGCAGATTTATATACCGGGCTTGGTCAGAATGACAAAGCGATGGAGGTAATTGAGAAATTAGGAAAAGCAGACCCGAACAATGCGCAGGCGCAGCTTTCGCTCGCAGCTTTCTATCGTAAGAATGGTGAGGATGAAAAATATTTCGAAGCGATGAAAAATGTTTTTGCTTCGAGGGACATGAACATTGACACAAAGATTAAAGTGCTGCTCGAGTATCTCCAGTATCTCAATGATGAAAAAAGAAAAACTGAAGCTCTTGCACTTGGCAAAATTTTAGTTGACACGCACCCGAATGAAGCAAAGGCGCACGCCATGTATGCAGATGTGATGAATCAGCTGAGCATGGATGTTCCGGCACTTGAAGAATATCAGAAAGCTCTGAAAGTTGATGACAGCAAATTCACAGTATGGCAGCAGGTGCTGATTCTTGAATCAAGTTTGAATTTGAAAGACAGCTTGCTTCATGATGCGCAGCGTTGCCTTGAAATTTTTCCGAATCAGGGATTGCCGCACTACATGATCGGTGTTTCAAATCTTCAGAATAAGAAATACAATGAAGCACTCAGTGAATTCTCTCAGGCAATCATGATTGGCAGCGACGACAAAGTGATTATGTCGCAACTCTATTCCGGTCTTGGTGATGTGTATGCAGGAATGAAAAAAAACACTTCGAGCGATAGTTGTTATGAATTGGCTTTGACTTATGATGAGGGTAATACACATGTGATGAACAACTATGCTTACCAGCTTTCATTACGCGGCGAAAAATTAGATAAAGCAGTTTCATTGATAACAAAAGCACTGGCTAAAAATCCCGATGACGCAGGTTACTTAGATACTTACGGATGGATTTTGTACAAACAGAAAAAATATTCTGAAGCAAAAACACAGATAGAAAAATCTCTTCAACATGGAGGAGAAAAAGACCCGGCGATTTCTGAACATTATGG
>DMRR01000256.1 GCA_003455275.1 Bacteroidota bacterium
TTCATAAATTCTTATTCTCAAAAAAATTGTTTTGCTCCAAATAACCTGATGGTAACCGGCACCGGTAGCACATCTATAAAAGTTCGCTGGGAAAAAACTGAACACGCAATAGGTTATGAGTTAAGAGCGCGAATCACGGGAACGAATGCATGGTCGACTATGAAAGTGATGGCACCCGACACTACTGCACGAATCAGAAACCTGCAACCTAACACAGATTATGAAATTCAGATTTCTGCACTTTGTAATTTTGAGCTGACTGATACTTCTGCTTATTCACCCAGCATAAAATTTCATACAAATTTTGAATGTGATAAGCCAAACGGAATTCATATTGATAGTATAACATCAGTTTCATCTGTTATACACTGGCATGGGCCTCTGGACGCACAGGGATTTGTTATTCGTCTGAAAGCAGCGAATGACAAGCATTCTAAAGGAGTTGGCATAAAGGTAAATTCTGCAAGTTCCACATCTTATAAACTGAAAAACCTTAAATCAGGAACCAAGTACCTGGTTACCATGCGATGTATCTGTTTTGGAACCAAGGACGGTTCTACATGGACTGATACTGTTTCATTCACCACACCGGAAAAATAATTATTAATTAAAAAGGAGTTTGAAATAGAATGATGGCTGTCTTAACCGGTTGCGGATATTCAAATCATTGAACATACACGAAATGGTTTCCTGCACCGTTTTGTTTTTCTCCGCCTTGTTTACTACAAAATTAAAAAGCCAGCCATAGCGCGAGAGATTTTGCATCCGCTTGCTCAAGCTTAATTCATTCCAAAGTTTCCGGTAAACCTCATGGTCATACTTCTGAAAAAAATCAGAAGAGAAATTATTTTCTGAAATTGCTTTTGAAGAAATATCTGCTGCAATCATTCCGCTCATCATTGCATTGCCTATTCCTTCGCCTGTAAAAGGATCAATTAAGGAAGCCGCATCACCTAACAACATAAATCCGTCGCCTGAAATTTTTCTCTTCACGGAGCCCAACGGCAATCCGTATCCGCGAACTTCATCTTCCAACTTTGCATTTGAAAACCTTTCATACAGCACAGGATTTTTTTCAATGATTTCAGGAAGAAGTTTTCGCAGATTCATTTTTCGTTTACTCACTATATCGCTTCGTACGCCGATTCCCACATTGGCCCATCCATTTGGCAAAGGGAAAATCCAGAAGTAACCCGGTAATAAATCTTTCATAAAATGAAGCTCAATAAAATTTTCATCATCCATCCCCTTCACTCCGGAATAATAGGCCCGAATGCCTGCACAATAATGCTCAGGTTGCATTTCAATTTTTCCAAATTGCCGCGCAAACTGACTGTGAGCTCCGTCGGCAGCAATTAAAATTTTTGAAACAAAAACTATTTCTCTTTCGCTGGTGCCTATGAGCCATTCGTCATTTACCCGTTTGAAAAATTTCAGTTCAGTGTTTTCGGCAAAATGAATAGCAGGTTCTGCTTTTACTTTTTCAGCTAAAAAATTATCGAAGTGAATGCGTTTTGAAATAAATCCCGGCGCTGCATTTTCTAAAGGATAATTTTTCAAAAATGGAATTCGTATAAATTTATTATTAGGTGCAAAAAATTTTACTCCATAACTCGGAACCTGAATTGAAGATGCGGTCAACTCTAAAAGAATCCGCTGGTCTAATTTTTTAAGAACACTAACTGTTTTACCGCTCAGCGCATCTCCACATATTTTGTCCCTCGGAAATTTTGCTTTGTCACACAATACAGAACTTATTCCTTTCGATGCCAGAAATAATGAAGCAGTTGCCCCACCGGGCCCGGCCCCAACTATACAAACATCAGTTTTCTGCATGTGCCAAATAAAAGGAATTAAGAATTTAGAATCAGATTTTAGATTTGTTTATCACTGATGAAATTTCTGATTCATTTTATTTTCATTATGCTTCCTTCAATTTCGTTTTCGCAAACCGAAATCACCAGAAGAGATTCCGGAAAATGTTATGCCCTATGCTATGCGCCTTACATTTATCGTTTTGATACAGTGAAAGCTGTAGTAACTCCACAGCACAAAAAAATTATTCTGACGCCGGAGTCTTACCTTGTTTCAACAGACACGGTACAGTATGCAACCGGTGACACACTCATGCTGAATATTCCTGGTGAATATGACATTACAGAAGAAAAAATGATGGTGGCGCCGTCTAAAAAAATATGGGTTGTTGTAGGAAGAGATACCAGCTGCCACAGTCAGTTTCCTGAAGATTGTAACATTAAAGAACCGCAAACAGTTGATGCGAAATATAAAACGCTCACGACTTATAATGTATTGCAGCAAGGAGGCAAACGAAGAGGAACAGGTGAAAGAAAATTCAAGCAGGTTACAATTTATGAATCAGCAGACCCGCCTTCAAAAAAGAAAATTACGGTTCAGGCAACCTATACTACTGTCATTACTAAAACGCTGATATCAAATCCAAATCAACAAATAGAAACAGAGGTGATCTGCCCCGAAAAAATATCTCAAAGTATCATTCATCAAATTCAATCGAGGCTTCATGATTTGGGATATGATGTAGATGAATCTTCAAGTGAAATAACCTCGGTTACCAATTCATCTCTCGAAAAATTTCAGAAACAAAATGATCTTCCGGTGGGCGGATTGAATATTGAAACGCTTCGCTTGCTGGGCATCGACTACTAATCAGCTTTCAGAACTCATTCTTAAAATTACATTTGCGCTCCCCCGTAATGCCGGCGTGGTGAAACTGGTAGACATACTGTGTTCAGGGCGCAGCGCTCGCAAGGGCATGAGAGTTCGAATCTCTCCGCCGGCACACTCAATTCATATAAAAAAAGAACTGACCTTTATACACTCATTACCTATTGAATGAAAATTGGATTCGATGCCAAGCGCGCTTTCAACAATACTTCCGGGTTAGGAAACTACAGCCGTGCGGTGATTCAATCCATGTCAGAAAATTTTTCGGAAGAAAATTTTTTTCTCTTCTCTCCTTCTGAAAAAAATAAAACCGGTTTTTCTGTTCCTGCAAATTGTGAATTGATTTTACCAAATGGAATTTCAAAATCGCTCTGGAGAAGTTATGGAATGTTGAATGAGTGGAACAAGCTTCAACTGAATATTTATCACGGACTGAGCAATGAACTTCCGTTTGGATTGAATAGAAGCAAGGCAAAAAAAATTGTAACCATTCATGATGTCATTTTCAAAACACATCCTGAATTTTATTCAGTTATTGACCGCACGATTTATGAAATCAAAACAAGGCACTCGGTTGCAAACGCAGACTGCATTGTGGCGGTAAGCAGGCAAACAAAAAATGAGCTAATGAAATTCTACCGGGTAGAATCTGAAAAAATAAAAGTGATTTATCAATCTGTTCCGGCACATATTATTTCAACAGTTTCCTCCGCTGAAAAAGATTTAGTTAAAAAGAAATATTCTCTTCCGGATAATTTTCTTCTTCATACCGGAACTATTGAGAGAAGAAAAAATTTGCTTACTGTTTTGAAAGCACTGACCAGAATAAAAAATCCACCTGCGCTTGTTGTTTGTGGAAGAGAAACTCCATATCTGAAAGAATTGAAAACATTTTTGGAGAACAAAAAAAATATTTCGGTTCAGTTCATTCATAATTCAAGCAATATTGAACTGAACTCAATTTACTCTCTTGCTTATGCATTTATCTATGCTTCGCTTCACGAAGGATTTGGCATCCCGATAACAGAAGCCGCGACTCATGCGCTTCCAGTTATTACCTCCGCTGATTCAGCAATGGCAGAAGCTGCAGGCGATGCAGGAATTTTAGTAAACCCAAAAGATGAAGAACAAATTGCGGCGGCGATAGAAAATCTTTTCAGTGATTCGACTCTTCGAAACAAACTATCTGATGCCTCATTAATGCAAAGCAGAAAGTTCCTTGCTAAAAATTCTGCTCAGGAGTTAATGAATCTTTATCGAGAAATATGTTAAGCATGTTTTGCTTTCCATGCTTCCATGCCGCCTGTAAGATTGCGGACATTTGTAAATCCATTTTGTTTTAGAAATGCCTGCGCATTGGCACTTCGTTTTCCGGATTTGCAATGGATAATTATTTCATCATGTTTATGAGTAGCAAGTTCCGCAATCGCATCCGGTAGTGTGGCAAGCGGAATCAACTTTGCGCCAATATTAAATTCCTCATATTCCCACTCTTCACGAACATCAATAACAATAAGTGGTTCGTTCTTATCCTTTCTTTCTTTCAATTCGTCTACTGAAATATCTTCCATCGTAATTACATTTTAATAAATCGTGTAGTAAATCTCTTCTCTGTTTTCGGGTCAGTGACAGTAAGGAAATAAATTCCCTGTGTTAAGGAACTGACATTTACTGACTGTTGATTTTCGAAACGGATAAGTTGCCTTCCCATCAAATCTGATACTTGAACCTGGTAGTTGGTGATATTTTGAATTCGGATATTAAGCAAATCACTAACCGGATTCGGATAACATGTGACAGAAAAATTTTCTGATTTTAATTCACGGATTGCAGTGAAAGGAAGTTTAGCACCTACAACCGGACGAATCATTAACGAGCCGGGAAGAGTGGATTGATTCCACACACCATTTACATTAAAATAATTGCTGGTATGCGAATCGGTGTTTTTATCAAAACCTATGTTGTAAAAGTTTGCATATGATTGAAGCATTCCAACATAAAAATTCCCTGAGATAGCTTTGGGAGTATCAAGAATGTAGGTGGCAAAACCATTAATACTGTCAACATAATCAGGCCTCAAAAAATCCTGTTCATAAATAAGATGTTCAGAAGATGGATTAGAAGAAATACTATCCCAAACCATCAGCGAAAATAATTTATCACTTAGATCCTGATCGATATGGGCAAAGTGATACTGAACGGCGCGCAATGTGTCCGCAACATTGAGTTGGAAATGTACAGCGAGACGCGCTCCGGCCTGGTTTAATCCATATGCTTTTTCTGCACTTCCGTCATCGTGTGCATAGTAGTTGAAGAATCGCTGAATCCGAAATGCAGAATCATTCAATCTATTTATATCAGTAAAGGATGACTGCGTAGTTGCCTTGCAATTAATCAGCACAATAGCGCTGTCAT
>DMRR01000042.1 GCA_003455275.1 Bacteroidota bacterium
GGGTAATGTTGATTAAGAAAAAAATAAATGAAGGGAAAAAACTTTCGCTCCTTGCCAAACAATTCAATGTAACCGAAACGCAACTGCTGCGGATCAAGCGCGGAATTAACTGGGGCGATGTAAAAGCAGCATCATGATTCACATTATTGATTATGGCATGGGAAATATTTCCAGCATACAAAACATGCTGAAAAAAGTGGGAGCCAAAAGTGTAATCACATCCAACCCGAATGAAATAGTTTCTGCTGAAAAAATAATTCTTCCAGGCGTCGGTTCATTTGATACAGGCATGAAGGGCCTGCACGATCGAGGTTGGACTGAAGTGCTGAACAAAAAAGTTTTAGTGGAAAAAATAATTGTGCTTGGTGTGTGCCTGGGTATTCAGCTAATGTGCCGAGGAAGTGAAGAAGGAAATGAAAAAGGACTCGGCTGGATTGATGCAGATGTGGTTCGCTTCAAACCCGAGAATGCAATAGAAAAAATTCGCGTGCCGCACATGGGATGGAATTCAATTGAACAGAAAAAAAATATTGGATTGCTTTCAATGAATGAAGAGCAGCGTTTTTATTTCGTCCATTCTTATCACTTGCAAAATGTGAATGAGAAATTTGTGTGGGCGGTTACCGGTTATGGTTATGAATTTGTTTCCGCAGTACATCATGAAAATTTTTACGGCGCGCAGTTTCATCCTGAAAAAAGCCATCGTTACGGAATGGAGTTTTACAAAAATTTTGCTTCGCTGAAATCATGAGTCACCGTGCACGAATTATTCCTGTCTTGCTTTTGCAGAATGGCGGTTTGGTGAAGACCGAAAAATTTTCTACGCCACGATATGTAGGTGACCCGATAAATGCTATAAAAATTTTTAATGAAAAAGAGGTAGACGAAATAGCCGTTCTTGATATAGAAGCAAGCAAAAAAAATTCGGCCCCCAACTTCGAACTCATTCGCGAATTCGCGAGCGAATGTTTCATGCCGCTTGCTTATGGCGGTGCAGTGAAATCGCTTTCTGATATTGAAAAACTCGTAAAGAACGGAGTGGAAAAAGTGATTATTAATTCAGCCGCACTTCAGAATCCCTCATTCATTGGCGAAGCAACCAAGCGGTTTGCTTCTTCCACCATTGTTGTTTCTGTGGATGTGAGTCAAAACTTTTTCGGAAAATATTTTTTGTATTCTTCTTCCATAAAAAAAATTTCATTTACCCTGAGCGAATACATACGACGAATTGAATCAGAAGGAGCCGGAGAAATTTTATTGCAAGCCGTTCACCGTGATGGAACCGGAAAAGGATTTGATACTCAACTTATCTCTGAAATTTCAAAATCTGTTTCGATTCCACTCATTGCTTGTGGTGGAGCAAGTTCAGTTTCAGATTTAAAGAGTGCAATTTCAGCAGGAGCATCCGCAGCAGCTGCAGGCAGTTTTTTTGTATTCACCGGAAAACACAAAGCAGTTTTGATTTCATTTCCATCTCAATCTGAATTGACTTCATAAGTGAAACTAAATAATTAGGTTTGAGCCGCATTATGCAAACCACTCGCCCGTATCAAATCTGTACTCGCTGCATACTTTCTTCTGACGATGATCCTGCGATTTATTTCGATGGAAACGGAGTATGTAATCATTGCCAATTGTATGAACGGGTAGCTGCAGAAAGACTGCTGCCTCTTGATCAGCGCGAAAAATATTTGGAACATCTGTTACAAGAAATTAAAGAAACAGGAAGAGGGAAGCCTTATGATTGTGTAATAGGTGTGAGCGGTGGGGTTGATTCTACCTATGCTGCTTTTTTGGTAAAGCAACTGGGATTGCGCCCACTTGCAGTTCATTGCGACAATGGATGGAACTCAGAACTGGCGGTGAGCAATATTTCTGCGCTATTAAAGAAACTGAATATTGATCTCTATACACATGTCATTAACTGGGAAGAGTTTCGCGATTTGCAGCTTGCTTATTTACGGGCATCAGTTATTGATGTTGAAGCTACAAGCGACCACGCCATCTTTTCAACTTTATATGAAGCAGCCAGCAAGTACGGAATCAAATACATTCTGAGTGGAGAAAACTTCAGAACTGAAGGAATTTTGCCAGAAGGATGGATTCATAATAAAAATGATTTGATCAATATCAAAGCGATCAACAAGCGCTTTGGCGGGAAGCCTTTAAAAACATTTCCTACACTGGGTTTTATCAAAAAACTTTTTTATGAAAAGGTTAAACGCATCCGATATGTCAGAATTCTTGATCTTGTTTATTACAATAAAGCTGAAGCAAAAGATTTACTAATCGAAAAACTTGGCTGGCGTGACTATGGCGGAAAGCATTATGAATCCATCATTACACGGTTTTACCAGTCTTATATTCTTCCGAAAAAATTTCATGTAGATAAGAGACGCTCTCACTTAAGCACCATGATTTGCAGCGGACAGCTTACCAGGGAAGAGGCAATGGAAGAAATATCGAAACCACCAATTAACGAAACACAAGCAGAAGAAGATAAAACATATGTATTGAAAAAATTTGGACTCAGTAATGCAGAATTCGATCAGATCATGCATGAACCAGTAGTGCCGCACACTTTTTATCCTTCGATTATTAATTACTTTGAATATGTGCGACCGCTAGCCCGGCTCATCCGAAGCCAGATTTCTACCGGGGTTAGAATAAAATCATCAGTACATTATCAGAAATTGAAAGGAAGAAAAGTGGCAATGCTGCTGGATAATCCTTATACCAACGACAATCGTGTGATTCAGGAAGCATCGACCCTTGCCAAATATTTTGACCTGACTATGTTCTGTATGAATACTCGTGAGCTGCCATTTCGCGAGGTGAAACAGAATGTGAAAATTGAAAGAATAATTCCGAAAGACATATTCAGGTTGATGAATTATGGTAACCTGAAATTAGTTGCCAGAAGAATTGCCTCTTACAACTTTGATGTCATTCATTGCCATGATCACTTAATGCTCAACCTGGGAGCAATGGTTAAGGAGTTGAATCCTAAAACTATTCTGGTTTATGACTCGCATGAATTATTTCATTCATGGCCTCTGAATTTCACCACACGAAATCCATATACAATTTTTAAATCATGGTTTGTGCGCCGGTGGCAGATCAATAAAGAAAAAAAGTATGGAAACGATATTGATTTTCTTGTGACTGTTAATCAGTCACTGGCAGATAACCTTAAAAAATATTTTGGAATAAAACCTGAGCCTGTTGTCATTCGCAATGTTCCCGTGAATGAGCGAATTGAATCGCGTAACTATGTTATTCGCCAGAAGTTTAAGATTCCGGATGAAACTAAAATCCTTGTTTTCATAGGAGCGCATATTTACCTGGAAAGCTTAAACATGGTTCAGGTTCTTAATGAAATCGGTAATAAGCCGAATCTGGCATTTGTCATAATCAGTACAGATGATGAGCATCGCAAGCAGGTGGAGAATTATGCGCGGAAGAAAAATTTCAACAATGTGTATTTTCATGATGCGGTTCCTCATTATGAAATTACAGCCTATCTCAGCGGGTGCGATGCCGGTATAGTTCCAACCTGGAATAAAAACGATTTAAGTTATTGGTATGCGCTGGATAATAAATTATTCAATTACCTGATGGCAGAAATTCCGATTCTCTCTACTGGCCAACCGGAATACAAAGCGATAGTTGAAAAATATAATATCGGAGTTTGTGTAAATCCGGATTTACCGGGCGCTTATTATGAAGGATGGAAAAAAATTATCTCGAACACTGAATTTTATAAATCAAACCTTGCTTCTGCAAAGAGCGATTTGAATTGGGATAAAGAAAGCCAGGCGCTCATCAATTTCTATGATTCACTTCTCGAGCGAAAGATGAGCGTGGAGTTTGAACTTGGCCACCTGATTCGCATTGCCATGCTTCTCGATAATCCTTTTACTATGGATAGCAGGGTTTACCGAGAGGCAAAAACTCTGGTGAAGAACGGATATCATCTCACAGTATATGCGGTCCGCCGAAATGATTTACCAGATTATGAATTGCGCGACGGAATTCCAATAGCAAGAATATTTGATCAGGATATTTTCGACTTGAAAAATTTTGCCTCACGAACAGAAGTAGCAGAAAAAATCAGCCTCAAGTCATTCGATATCCTGCACTGCCACGATCAGTTGATGCTTTATATCGGTTCCAAAGTGAAAAAACTCAGGCCTGAAACATTACTGGTTTATGATTCACATGAACTCTTTCATTCGTGGCCCATTAATTATTCGAGTCGGGCAAATCCCTGGGTGAAACTAAAATCAGATGTGGTTCGGAAAGTAGAAGTGAGCCGCGAAAAAAATTCAGCCCGAAAGATTGATCATCTTATCACGGTTTCTAAATCTATCGGAGATGATTTAAAAAAATATTTTCATCTCAATAATGAGCCGAAAATCATTCGCAACTTTGCTGAATATGAAGAAGCAAAAGAGCTGAAACAAAATCTGAGAGATGAATTAGGCATTCCTGATTCCACAAAACTGATTTTAAATTTTTCACTTTACATCTACTGGAAATCGCGAAACATTGAAGCGGCAATTGAGCAGATTGCCAACAAACCAAATGTGGCAATGGTATTTATATGCGGCGAGGGTGGAAACAAAAATGAAATAATGGAATGGGTGAAAAATGCCGGCTACTCTAATATTTATTTTCATAATGCGGTACAGCCTCACGAAATTGTCGGAACGCTTAAGTCTGCTGACTATGGATTGCTCAGCACATGGAATAAAAAGTACATGAGTTACTGGTTGGGACTTGAAAATAAATTATTCCATTATGTAATGGCTGAGTTGCCAATTCTTGCCTCAGCACAACCGGAGCATAAAGAAATAATTGAGAAATATAAAATCGGTGTTTGCGTTGATGCCGATAAACCGGGAGCTTATTACGATGGGTTTCTTGAATTGGAAAAAAGAAAAGAAGAATTTAAAAACAATGTAAGGGAAGCGAAAAAAATTCTGAACTGGGAACAGGAACAGAAAAAATTGATTGAATTATATAATCAACTTAAGACTGAATTTTTTAGCAATGCACGATGAAATGAGAATTGAAATTACAGATTCGTCGCCCTCAGATATTTTTCAATGGGATCAGCTCGCAAAAAAAAATTCTAATCTGTTTCAAGGTTCATTTTATGATGAATCTCAAATTTTCTTTAATCAGAAACCGGTTTACTTCAATTGTTTTATCAATAAGGAATTAGTCGGTGGAACAAAACTTTTTTTATATGAATCAAAAAAACTACCGGCACCTATTCGTTTTATCAGCCGGCGCGCCACACAATTAAGTGAAGTATTATTTGATGAAGATTGTACCTATTCTTTCACCATCTTTTTCAATAAACTGAAGAGCACCGTTTTTGAATGGTTGCGAAATCAAAAAGTTGCACAGTTTTATGAATACAGTTTTTATGGCGAGCCGGAAAAGTTGATTGAAGTTCCATTTGCAAAAATTATTTGGGAAAGCAAAATTGGAATTGCGCTAATCGATTTGACAAAAAGCGAAGAGCATCTGCTGGAAAATATTAATCCGAAACACCGCCGGCCAATTATAAAAGCCCGGGAAGCAAACCTGCAGTTTTTTATTGCTGAGGATATTGATTCATTTCTTGAAATGATAAATGAAGACTCAGTAAATAAGGGAGGAAATAAACTGAACAAAAAATTTTTGAAGAATGAATACAAGATTCTCAGGAAAAATAATCTTGCACAAATAGCTTTTGTAAAAGATGAAAATGAAATTATCTCAGCAGCATTGATCTATATGTTTGGAAAAAAAGCTTACTACGCATTCGGCGGAAACAAGAAGAGCAGCAGCGGAGCAGGTCAGTTTCTTCATTGGGAAATCATGAAGTCGCTGAAGAAAAATGAGTTTTCTTTTTATTCATTGGGTGAAACCGCTCTTGCCAAGGATGATGCAAATGAAAAATTCAGTACCGGGATTACTTCGTTCAAACTCAAGTTCGGAGCTAACCAACTTCCAACCTTTCACAGAGGATATGCCTTGAAACCACTGAGCGCCGGAATTTGGAAGTTGATGCAGAAAATTTTTATTCGTTAGTTTCTTTCATGATTGCCTTAAGTGAGGTTATTATTTTTATGCCAACCGACTAGCGAATGCTTTTCAATTCGTTTTCTTTCCTGTTATTTTTTCCTTTTGTTACGATTGTTTATTTCATTCTGCCATATCGTTACAGATGGATTTGGCTGCTATTCGCCAGTTGTGGTTTTTATATCGCATTCATTCCGGTTTATATTTTAATTCTCGCGGTAACAATTAGTATAGATTATGGTGCAGCTATATTGATGGAAAGCAGGGAGGGGCGTTCGAGAAAATTAATACTTATTCTCAGCCTTTGTTCCACTGCTCTCGTTCTTTTTATTTTTAAGTATCTCAATTTTTTTATATCATCCTTTTCAGTAATTGCCCAATGGTTTGGGTTATCTATTCCTGATCATGTATTTCATATTATTCTTCCAATCGGATTATCGTTTCACACTTTTCAAAGCATGGCATATGTGATAGAAGTGTATTGGAAAAAACAAAAAGCAGAAAAACATTTTGGCATTTATTCTTTGTATGTAATGTTCTATCCTCAGCTGGTAGCTGGTCCTATAGAGCGCCCTCAAAATTTACTTACACAATTTTATGAAGCACATGATTTCAACTACAAGCAGGCAACCGAAGGATTGAAACAAATGGCTTGGGGTTTTTTTAAAAAGCTGGTGATTGCTGACCGGTTGGCTCAATATGTCCATCTTGTTTATGATCAACCGGGTGCTTACAAAGGTTTTCCGGTTGTGGTAGCCACTGTATTTTTTGCTTACCAGATTTATTGCGACTTCAGCGGATACACTGATATTGCAATTGGAGCGGCGCGTGTAATGGGTTTCCGTTTGAAAAAAAATTTCAACCTTCCATATGGCACCGAAAGCGTGACTGAGTTTTGGAGAAGATGGCACATCTCTCTTTCCACATGGTTTCGCGACTACTTGTACATACCACTTGGCGGCAGCCGGGTTTCAATTCGTAAAATATATTTCAACCTGGCAATTGTTTTCCTTATCAGCGGATTGTGGCATGGAGCCAACTGGACATTTATTATCTGGGGCGCACTTCATGGAATCTATGTGATTGCAGAAAAAATTTTGAATTTAGATTCTGTATCGAAGAAAATTTCTATCGCCAAAAAAATATTCAGGCAGGCAATTACTTTTTCACTCATCTGTTTTGCCTGGATTTTTTTTCGCGCCGGGTCTGTTACTGATGCATTTCAGATTATTAGGTCTATGGTATCATTAGATTTCCTTCATCCCTCAATCAATATCATCAGCACCGCATACCTGTACTTTTCCATTTCTGTAATTTTGATTCTTGAACTGGTGCAATGGAAAATGAAGAATCAGGAGTTTTATTTTCTGATGGAAAATTATCCCCGGCCAGCGCGGTTGTTAGCCTATCATGCGCTTATAATTTCAATTCTTGTTTTCGGGGTTTTTAATCAAACTCAATTTATTTATTTCCAATTCTGATGAATCGCGATCTAAAAAAATTTATTCCACGAGTTATAAAATTTCTGCTGCCTTATTTTTTTGTTGCCGGTTTCACTGTTATTGCCTTTTATGAAAGCGGTGAGATTTTTTCGATTGAAAAAATATTGAACTCACAGATTGCAGAGAGAAAAAATTTGATTTACGGCCCTTCATATTCTAACATTCCACACTACTATAAATATGCTGCGGTTGAAAAAATTAATCCGTCTGTTCTTATTCTTGGCTCATCCAGAGTACTACAGTTTCGCACTCATTTTTTTTACGATTCTATTCCTTTTTATACAGCAGGAGGAGTGTTTCGCCGCATCAATCAGCTGCGCGCATTTCTGGAATCATTGCCTGAAAACAAATTGCCTCACACTATTATCATTGGAATTGATCCATGGTGGTTCTGTTCTAATTATGATAATCCGCGAATCAAAATGGATATGGATTACAAGAATTTTTTCTTTACTCAAAATTTTGAACCACTCAATCAGTGGCATCAATTTTATTCAGATTGGTGGAAGGGAAAAATCAGCTTCAGCAAAATTTTTTCATCACAGCCCGATACCGGAACTCAATTCACTGGAATCAGTGGAATTATGAAGCAACAAGGTTTTAGAAAAGACGGAAGCCGTTCTTATGGAACCGATAAAGAAATTAAGAAACAATTCACTTATAAAATTAATGGGGCGATTGATAGCATAAGAGCCGGAAATGGAATTATGGCATGGAGCAATTCAACTATCGCAATAAATAATGATGCAGTGAAAGAGCTAAGAATTCTACTTCGATTCTGCCGAAAACATAAAATCACAGTTACAGGATTTATTCCTCCGATTCATTCCTCCCTTCAATCAGCCATGAGAGCAGATGAAAGGCATTATCAGCACTTCTTTAATCTGATAAATGTTCTATATCCGGTTTTTCGTGATTACAGTTTTCATATTTATGATTTTACTTCAGTTTCATCTTTCGGAGGAAAAGATGCCGAAATGATTGATGGAGTTCATGGCAGTGAAAAAACCAGCCTGAAATTATACCTACAGCTTCTTCGAAAAGATATTTACCTGAATCAATATTCAGACTCAACCATTTTGAAAGAAATTTTGGTAAAGGATAAAAACAGCTATTCAGTTTTCGGGAACAATTAAACTAAATTCTCTTCCGGAAATGCACCGCTGATTTTATATCATTGCGTCCCCAAAAAATTTTTTCAAAGAAAATATTTTTCCATTTACTTTGAGCGGGGGGTAAACCAGGGGGGGATTATTCATTCAAAG
>DMRR01000262.1 GCA_003455275.1 Bacteroidota bacterium
TTGGAATAATAATGCCTCCGGTTTTTAAATGGGCAGAGCGGGGAATTTATAAACTCAACTACCGAATCATGAGCCGATATAATGAATGCTGGATTCCTGACCATGCCGGAGAAAAAAATCTTTCAGGAGTTCTTTCGCATAAATATAGAATGCCTGCACATTCAATCTTTATCGGCCCGCTTTCTCGATTCCATATCACTGATGGATTAGAAATGAAATACGATTTGCTTGTGGTGCTTTCCGGACCCGAACCGCAGCGAACCATTCTTGAACAAAAAATTATTTCTCAACTCAAATCTTTTTCATTCCACACATTAATTATTCGGGGCACGCCGGGCGAAAAGAATATTTTTTCAGTTTCGCAAAACATCGAAATTAAAAATCATCTGACAGCGGATGAATTAAACAAAGCCATGCTGCAATCGAAGATGATTGTCAGCCGCAGTGGTTACAGTACCATCATGGATTTAGCAGCCACCGGAAGGAAAGCTATCTTGATTCCAACACCAGGACAAACAGAACAAGAGTATCTTGGAAAATATTTTTATGAAAAGAAAATTTTCTATTCGGTTTCGCAATCGGATTTCGATTTACAAAAAGCTTTGATTGATTCACAAAACTTCACCGGGCTTCAATTAAAAAATAATTCAGATACACTTTCGCGTACAATTAAAAATTTTCTGGAAAAAATAAAATGAACCATACATCAAGACGGTTAGGAATGAATCCTTAGTTATCTTTCAGTATTCGAATTCTTAATGAAATAAAAAAACAAATGAATCAACAAACTGCATTTATTACAGGAGCAACTTCCGGATTCGGACAAGCAATTGCACACCGGCTTGCATCAGATGGATTTAATCTTATCATCTGCGGACGCAGAAGCGATCGCCTCGAAAAATATTCGGATGATATCATGAAACAATATCCAGTAAAAATTTATTCGCTGACTTTTGATGTAAAGAAAAAATCTGAAGTGACGAATTCTATTGCTTCACTTCCTGCTGAGTTTACAAAAATTGATGTGCTGGTAAATAATGCCGGCGGTGCACACGGATTCGATTTGATTCAAGATGCAAATACTGATGATTGGGACGAAATGCTTGACACCAATGTAAAAGGATTGCTCTATGTAACGAAAGCTGTTTTGCCTTTAATGAATGAAAGCAAGAATCCATACATATTTAACATTGGTTCAACAGCGGCGAAGTATGTTTATGAAAAAGGAAATATTTATTGCGCCACCAAGTTTGCTGTAGATGCACTTACGCAAGCAATGCGGATTGATTTGCTGAAGAAAAAAATCCGTGTCACTGCTATTCATCCCGGAATGGCGGAAACAGAATTTTCTATAGTGCGGTTCAAGGGAGATGCTGAAAAAGCAAAAACGGTTTATAAAGGATTACAACCTCTTACTGCAAATGATATTGCCGATGTACTCAGCTACTGCCTGCATACTCCAGTTCATGTAAACATTAACGAACTGGTAATTACTCCTTCTGCACAGGCAAACCCATTTTATATAAACCGTATGTAGTAAAAAATTTTTCTGCTTTGATTCGGGAATTGTGTCAAAACAATTTCTTGTAACAAGAAAATTCCAACCTGAAATTTGTAAAGCCTTACAGTTTCTTTGCGCGCGAAATTTTATGGTGCAAATGACTTCTTCTTCAAATAAAAAAATAATTGGCTGGTGGCTCATGATTGGAGTGATCATGATTTTTCTTCAGGTATTAATCGGAGGAATAACCAGGCTTACTGAAAGCGGCCTCTCCATCACCGAATGGAATGTTGTGATGGGAACTCTTCCCCCCATGAATGATGCTGAATGGAAAAAAAGTTTTGATGAATACAAGCAATCACCCCAGGGAAAATTGCTGAACACAGATATGACTGTGAGCGGGTATAAAAATATTTTCTGGTGGGAATGGATTCACCGTTTGTGGGCACGAACATTCTTTCCGGTTTTTCTTATTCCATTTATCTATTTTTTACTGAAGAAAATGATCGAGAAAAAACTAATATGGAACCTGCTTTTTGTATTTGTTTTCGGTGGTGTGCAAGGTGTGCTTGGTTGGTACATGGTTTCCTCAGGATTGAAAGATGTTCCGTGGGTGAGTCCTTATTTTTTATGTGCTCACTTGTTGCTTGCTTCTGCATTGATGGGTTATTTGTTATGGCTTTCGATTGAGCAATTTGATGCCGGCAAGACTGAGCCGCAAGTTCAAAATAAAACCACTCAAATTTTAGGGAGAAGCATTCTTGCTATAGTTTTTATTCAACTTGGTTTCGGAGCATTTATGGCGGGAGGTGTGGCGCCGGCTGCACTTTGGTATCCAACCTGGCCCAGGATTGGAATGAACTGGATTCCCGAAAATGTATTTGTGCTTTCAAACCCGCAGTGGCATACACTCTTAGAGAACCCGGCGTTTGTTCAACTGGTTCACCGAAGCATCGCTTATTTGTTAGTGATTTTAATTTTCACTTTCTGGTTGCGGAGCCGAAAAAATTTTTCTGGTGATATAAGGATCGTCAGTAACGGATTGCTTGCTATGATTTTTATTCAGGCAACTCTTGGAATTATCACACTTCTTTCCTCAATTGGAAGTGTTCCGGTACTGTGGGGAGTGCTTCACCAGGCGGGAGGATTAATTACTTTTTCACTTGCCTTAATTCTGGTGTATTTTCTTTCGAAGAAAAAAATTTACCGCTGAATTTAATTTCAGGTTAACAATCATCCGGATTGTCCAATCCTATTAAGGCTTGTATTTCGAGAGGGTTAAAATTTTTTGAGCGTCTTGTTCATTCATAAGTCCCTGCAAAGTGTAATCAGGATTTTCTTCCATAAACTTCTGAATGATTCGCCATCCAATCCACGAACCGGTATTGCCGGGTGCTTCAGGAGGCATGCCCGTGGTGCTCGGACCGTCGTTTACATATTTTTTGTAAACAAGCGCATCGGTTTCATAGAGCAATTTATTTTCTAAGTAATAGCCCCACATTTCTTTTTCATTGTCATTCATCCACTCCAAATCTTTTTGAGAGAAACCGGTGATGAGCGAATCAGGAGTTTGAGGAAGAATGTGCTGTTGCAGATAAAGAATTTTTCCGTTGTAAATCATTTCGTCTAAACATTTTTTCCCGTCATCTATGAATGGAAAAAGATTGGTTCCCATTACGCTCATAGCATTCGGAACAATATATTCTTTGCGCAAGCGGCGAATCAAAAACTGTGGAATGGCGGGCTGCACCGCATGATAATACCAATAATCACTTCCCAGGTAATTATCCAGACCAATGGCGAGCAGGCTGTCACCATATGTAAATGCACGCGGCCCATTCAGATAATAAACAACAGCTGGAATGTGTGCATTCGGAAAATAATAAATGTAGTGTTTAAACCCTTCAGTAAGTTGCTTGTTCAGATCATCCACATTATCATAAACATGAAAACAAGTGGTATCAAACACACTTTTGAAATATGGATTGAAAAGAAATGCCTGCAATGAATCCGCCAGATCACAAGAAGTATCAGGTTCAGCGAATGAAAGAATTTCGTGAACATAATAACTGAAAAAATCTCCGTACTCTTTTTTCATTGTGCGCATGGGCTCGCACGGAGGCGAGTCAGCTAGCTGCGTGAGAGACATCAGGTCTTTATCGAAACGATGTGTCTTTAACTCCACACTAATGTTTGATACATCTACCTCGTAATTTTTTTTGTTGCAGGTAGAACAACCAGAAATAAGAATTAAAAAACTCAAGACAGAGAATTGAAGTCTGAATGAGTTTTTATTAAGGAAATTTTTTTTCATGAATAATGCAGCGAAGAAGCGAGAATACAATAGATCCCCGATAGCGGCATGAGATAAGATTCACAATAATTAAC
>DMRR01000012.1 GCA_003455275.1 Bacteroidota bacterium
TTTGGAATGAAGAATTCAATACCGTGTTGAACAACCTGATGGTGTATGCTGAAAACTGTTACATCAATTTAAATGAAAATGACCGGGCAGTCATCAAGGTTCCATACAGTGATTTACGATTCGCGCATGAGATTCAATCGCGCTTTCCGCTGCACAAGTATGAGCGCGGCGCACGACTGATGAATGAGTTGCGCGCCATAAAATCAGAAGCAGAAATTGAAATCATCCGCACCGCATGTTCTATAACTGAGAAGGCATTTCGCAGAGTTTTGAAAACGATTAAACCCGGAATGATGGAGTATGAAGTGGAAGCTGAAATCATTCATGAGTTCATTCGCAACCGCGCTACTGATCACGCTTACTATCCAATCATTGCGAGCGGCGCAAGTGCTTGCGTGCTGCATTATGTAGAGAACAACCGCGAATGCAAGGAGGGAGATATGATTCTGCTCGACTTCGGTGCTGAGTATGGAAACTATGCTTCGGATTTAACACGCACCATTCCGGTGAATGGAAAATTTACTCCGCGTCAGAAGGAAATGTATAACGCGGTTCTCCGTGTGATGAAGCAAGCGAAAGCAATGCTTCGCCCCGGCACCATTCTGAATGATTACAACAATGCTGTTGGAAAAATCATGGAAGGTGAGTTAATAAAACTTGGTTTGTTGAACGCTGATGAGGTGAAAAAACAAAATCCGGATGCTCCTCTCTACAAAAAATATTTCATGCACGGCACTTCTCACTTTATGGGAATTGATGTGCATGACATCGGTGGTCGCTTCAGTCCCATGCAGGCGGGCAATGTGTTCACCTGCGAGCCGGGCATATATGTTCCTGAAGAATCAATCGGAATCCGGATTGAGAATGATGTGCTGGTTACGAATGGTGAACCAATTGATTTGATGAGCACCATTCCAATTGAAGTGGAAGAAATTGAAGAGTTGATGAAGAAATAATTCTTCTTGATAAAATCCTGAATCAGCTTAACTACTGAAATGTATTCTTGTCCTGAATGAAACTCATCAAACAAATCCCCAATCTCTTAACGCTTCTCAATCTTGTGCTTGGCTGCATTGGAATTTTGTATGCTTTTGATGAGCGATATTTTCTGCTCACTAAATCACAACACGGAGTTTATCAAACTTATGAAATCAGCAATCGCCTTTTCACAAGTGGAATCTGCATCATGATTGCAGCTTGCATTGATTTTCTCGATGGCTTTGTTGCAAGAATGCTCAATGCGCAATCTGCAATTGGCAAGCAACTCGACTCATTGGCTGATCTGGTGACTTTCGGTGTGCTGCCTGCAATCATTTATTATCAGTTGCTGGAAAGAAGTTTTTTTCTGGAAACAGGTTCGCTTTACACAAGCAAGATTTTTTTGCTTCCTGCATTACTAATCGCGGTTACTGCTTGTTGGAGATTGGCAAAGTTTAATATCAGTGAAAAGCAGAATGAAAATTTTCTCGGACTCCCTTCACCGGCAAGCGCGCTATTTGTTTCGGCACTTCCATTCATTGCACTCAGCAATGATTTTGGTTTAGGAAATCTTCTGCTGAACAAATGGATTGTTTACTCACTTGTGATTTTATTTTCTGTATTGATGGTTTCAAACATCAAAATGTTTTCACTTAAGATGAAAAGTTTTTCATTCAAAGGAAATGAGATGCGATATGCGTTCTTACTTCTTTCAATTGCATTGATTGCATTACTTCACTTCACAGGTCTTGCGCTTTGCATACTGTTTTACATTTTGCTTTCAGTCATTAATAATTTTCTTCCGAAAAAAGATGAAGGAATTATTCCCAAATGAACCAATGAACTAATTAACTAATAAACTAATCAACATGAATTATACAGCCGAAATAAATGTGATGCCGCTGAAAGAATTGCTCGACCCACAGGGAAAAGCAGTGGTATCAGGATTAAAAAATCTTGGAATCAATGAAGCGAAAGATGTTCGCATTGGTAAGCACATCACCATTCAGATAGAAGCTGAAAACGAAGAACAGGCAAAAACAAAAGTGGATACTGCCTGCAAAAAATTATTATCAAATCCGGTGATGGAATATTATGAGTTTACGATGCACTCGTAAGCTACATGAAATTACATTTTTTCAATCTCACTCTTCAACTCACCAACCGCCTGTTCAATAATCTGGCGCAGTGATTCAAACTTGGGAGGAATACTTTCTGCAGCTGTTGGCGTTTCAGCTTCATTTTCTATTGCCAGAGCAAGTGGCTCAGCAGTTTTTATTCCCATGTAATTCAACTGTGGTTTTAAAGAGTGAGCAATGCCACCAACGCGTTTCCAATTTCCATTTGCAATTTCATCAGTCATCTTTTTAATGCTGTCGCCGGATGTCTGAAAAAAAACATTCACCAGTTGCTTCATCATTGCAGCGTTTCCTGATGTGAAGTGAGATAAAAAAGTGAGGTCGCTAACTTTATTTTCCATTGTTAATTCTTTTTCAAAATGAGTTTATGAATTTTTCTGAGTAAATCATTTGGTTCAAATGGTTTTGTGATATAATCATTCATACCAGATGCTATACATTTTTGGATTTCCTCTTTTGTTGCATTCGCAGTCATTGCCATGATGGCGATATCTTTTTTCTCTCCGCCTTCTTCCCGTATTTTTTTTGTGGCCTCATATCCGTCCATCTCGGGCATTTGTATGTCCATGAGCAATATGTCATAATCGGCAGCTTTCAGTTTATCAATTCCAATTAACCCATTCTCCGCAATTTCGAGTTTCAATCCTTCAATAAGCGAGTTCAAAGTCTGTTGAGCCACAATTTGGTTAAAGAGATTGTCCTCAAACAAAAGAATTCTTATGTCCTTCAATTTTGGTATATCTGATTCTGCAGAAGAATCGTTCTCAAGTTTTGACTCATCGCCATTTGGCAAAGTGATTGAGAAAAAGAATGTAGTTCCTTCACCATACTTACTGCGCAGTTGAATTTTGCCATGCATCATTTCAACTAATGATTTTGAAATCGTAAGTCCTAATCCTGTTCCGCCGAATTTTCGGTAAGTATCTTTTCCGGCCTGCGAAAAGCTTTCAAACACTTTTCCAATCTGATCTTCTGCAATTCCAATTCCAGTGTCAATAACACTAATTTCAACTGTGCTTGAATTATTCTCAGTTGCCAGCAACTCAGCAGTAATGGTCACACTTCCTTTCTCAGTAAACTTGATCGCATTTCCGGCAAGGTTCATTAACACCTGACCCAGGCGAACGGGGTCACCTTTAAGTGCTTTGGGAACTTGCTGTGAAGTGTGAACCGAAAATCCAATTCCTTTTTCAACCGCTTTGAACCGCAGCAGTTCGTACACATTATCCAAAGTATGCTGCAATGAGAAATCAATATTCTCAAGTTCAAGTTTCCCAGCTTCAATTTTGCTCAGGTCCAGAATGTCATTGATGATTACAATCAAATTATCAGTAGACCGGCGAATGATATCAAGATTTTTTTTCTGCTGTTCGCTTTGATTTTCTTTCAGCAACATGAGGGTCATTCCTTTGATTGCATTGAGCGGAGTTCGAATCTCATGGCTCATGTTGGCAAGAAATTGTTGCTTGAATTTTTCAGATTGTTCTGCCCTTTCTTTTTCCTGCTCTGCGCGCTCCAGGTTTTGCTTTGCCA
>DMRR01000180.1:0-5726 GCA_003455275.1 Bacteroidota bacterium
TAATGATTGCACTGTTTGGTGTGAGCTTCGCTTTTCCATTTTTATTCTATCCATGTATCGGAGCGCTCGTGCTACTAGTCACGGCGTTTATTTCGGATATTTTTCTATTGTTTAATTCTCAAATGAGAATTAAAGCAGTCCGCAAAGTGCCCCCCGTTCTTTCACTTGGAGAATTACAGCATGTTGAATTACAGATAGCAAATCTTTCGCCGTTAAGTGTGAGCGCGAGTGTGGTGGATGAGTTGCCAGTGCAAATGCAGGAACGGAATTTCAAACTCAACCTGAAAATTTCAGAGGGCGAACGAAAAAAAATCAACTATACTCTTCGCCCTGTAATTCGCGGAGAGTATCTGTTTGGCAACATCAATATTTTTCTGCGAAGCATTCTTGGTTTGGTGGAAAGAAGATATGTGGAACTGTGCGAACAAACAGTTGCAGTTTTTCCGAACATCATTCAAATGAAAAAGTTTGAATTGATTGCTTTCTCCCGAATCAGCACGCTGCAAGGTTTGCGGAAAATGCGCCGCCTCGGTCACAGTTATGAGTTTGAACAAATAAAAAATTATGTGCAGGGCGATGACATAAGAAGTGTAAACTGGAAAGCCACCGGAAGAAAAAATGAACTGATGGTAAATCAGTATGAAGATGAGCGCGCGCAACAGATTTATTGCATCATTGACAAAGGCAGAATCATGCACATGCCGTTTCTCGATTTGAGTTTGCTCGATCATGCGATTAACACTTCACTCGTGATTACAAACATTGCTTTGCGCAAGCACGATAAAGCAGGATTGGTTTCGTTCGCGGATAAATGCGATGTGTATGTGAAGGCGGAAAAAGGAGGAACGCAACTCCGAAAAATTA
This sequence comes from Bacteroidota bacterium, assembly GCA_003455275.1. GTDB lineage: Bacteria > Bacteroidota > Bacteroidia > Chitinophagales > UBA10324 > CAXBPY01. The sequence continues at coordinate 865 of DMRR01000180.1, forward strand.
TGGAGCAACTCTACCGCGAGAAAGAGCGGTTGCTCGAATCTAATTTCGAAAACCTTTATTCTGTAGTTCGCAACAGAATTACACAACGAAGTTTACTTTTTTTATTTACGAACTTCGAAAGTTTGTATGCGATGGAGCGTGTAATGCCGCTGCTTCGTAAAATGAATATGCGACACTTATTAGTGGTTGTATTTTTTCAGAACACGGAAATTCAGGATTACTCACAACAGAAATCCGGCACAGTAGAAGATATTTATTACAGAACAATTGCCGAAAAATTTTCTGCAGAGAAGCTTCAAATCGTTCAGCAGCTGAACACTTATGGAATTCAAAGCATACTCACGCGCCCTGAAGAACTCGCCATGAATACAGTGAACAAATATTTGGAGTTGAAATCCAGAGGGTTGGTTTAAGACAAAATCTTTCAGCGCAGCAGTGTTACATTCCCTTTCCTGCTTACAGAATTTCCTAATCTGTTTTTCCCTGAAATATCAAAAACATATACTCCGGCATCACAATTTTTATCAAGATATTTTCCATCCCAATATTCATTTATATCTTCAGTTTCAAATATCAATTCGCCCCAGCGATTGTAAATACGCAAGTAATTCAAATAGAAATTTTGTGCGTTCAATATGTGAAATAAATCATTGTGTCCGTCATTGTTTGGAGTGAATGCTGTAGGAACCTCCATATCAGTGCAATTATTGAAATTGACCTGAACAGTATCAAATGCCTCGCAGCCAAAATTATCTGTTACTACTACTGAATATTCACCTTGCTGCTCAATTGTGTCATACTGCAAAGTATTTCCGTTTTGCCAGACATATGAAGCGAAACCATTTCCTGCGTCCAAAACTATCAGTGTAGCATTGCACGGAATTGTAAGATCGTTTCCTAATGATACGGTTGGCAAATCCATCGTGATTGAAATCATGGCGGTATCAACACAGCCGCTATCATTCGTTCCGGTGAGAATGAAATTTTCTGACTGAAGAATTATTTCATTAATTGAAACAGAAGTTTGATTTCCCGGCAGCCAGGTAAAATTTGCTTGCTCACTTGCATTTGCTACAAGATGAACACTGTCGCCATAGCAAATAATATTTCCACTTTCAGTAATTGAAACACTAAATGCAAGGGGTTGAGTGATGGAAATTGTTTGTGACTGCGCACATCCATTGGCATCAGTGACTGTATAAGTGTGATTGCCGGCGCCTCCTATAAAATCACCTGTTCCCGAAAAAGGGAGCGTTCCGCCATTTGCGGTTACATGAACAGTTGTAGTTCCTCCGAAGCAACTTATAGTTCCGGCTATCACAGTGATGTTAAGTTGCGGTGGTTCGGTGAGGGAAAAGTTTACTGTATCAGCGCAGCCATGCGCATCGGAAATTATGTAATTGTAATTGCCTGAACCAAGAGTAAAGATTCCGGTTCCGGTGTAAGGAGTTGTTCCTCCGCTTGCAGTAATGTTTACATCAGCAGAATCTCCGAAGCAATTAATCACTGCATTTGAAACGCTTGTTGCCAACACATTTGGTGAATTCACAATTACAGAATCAACTGCTGTAGCTCCGAGAGAATCTGTCACTGTTACAAAATAATTTCCAGCGCATAGATTGAAAATAGAATCGTTAGTTGACCCATTGAAACTCCAGATGAAATTATACGGTGCGGTGCCTCCGGTTGGAATTACAAATGCGTAACCATCACAATTTCCTGAACAGGAAACAGGAGTTGAAATTGTATTAACCTCAAGTGGAAGATTAATAATTGGATTGAGTGGTTCAAACTTTACAATGTAGGAGTCATCACCTGATATATGAGCACCAACAAAATAAGACCCAGTAGCTGAATTGAGAATTGCATTTGAATTTATACCATTCCATTCACCAACTGCGTAGATATCTCCCTGGCTGTTTACAGTCACTGAGTTTGCCATATCAGCTCCTATACTTCCAAATAATGTAGCCCAATGAATCACCCCGTTTTGATCAAATACAGAAATTACATCGTCTCTGTTTGTTCCGTTAAGCACGCCTTGAAAAAATGCTCCGTTACCCGGGTTTAATAAAAAAAGATCAGAACTCTTAGAAAGAAATGTTAGGTAAACATTTCCGAACGAATCAATAAATAACGGATTCGCATACGAAACGGAACCATAATAGCACAATTGATCAATACTGGTTCCACCATAATAAGTGCTCCATTGAAGCGAGCACGAAGAATTGAATTTTGAAATATAAATATCTGTAGTGCCACCTAATGAGTTTTGAAAATAAGCTCCTCCCCCGGGATCATTGGTTGGGAAATTTGGAGAATCAGTTTCGCCGGTTAAATAAAAATTTCCTGAAGGATCAGCAGCACAACTTATTCCTCTGTCATATCCTGAGCCACCTAAAAAAGTACTCCAAATTAAATTTTCGTTAATGTCAAATTTCATTGCGAATGAAGATGAACTTCCGCCATTAAAAACTGATTGGTTATATGCTCCAGATAAATTTTGAATCGGATAATCTGGCGAGGTGGTAATTCCGGTGGCCAACAAATTTCCGGGTACATCAGTTGAGAGAGAAATCCCTTTATCATCGTAGCTGCCTCCAACATAAGTTGACCATTGCCTTACACCATTATTGCTAAACTTAATAATGAAATTATCATATTGAGCCAGGGCGTAAAGACCTGCTTGATAAAAAGAACCACCACCAGCATTTTGTACTGGAAAATTTGATGAATTGGTATAACCACCGGCAAATAGATTTCCCAGGTTATCAGTTGTCAGAGAAAAAATCCAGTCTTCTCCATCACCTCCGTAAAATGTGCTCCAGTTAAGGATTCCATTAACATCAAATCGGGCAATGAAAGCGTCTAAGCCGCCACCACCAGATGAGCTTTGAAAGTACGCGCCTCCGCCGGGATTTTGTAAAGGAATAGTAGGTCCATAATCATTACCTGAAATAAAAATATTTCCGTTGCTATCAACAGCATGCGCCCGCGCACCTACAAGGTCAGTTGCCCCGAAATAAGTTGACCATAATAATTGGTTTGCTGAATTAAATTTTGAAATGAAAGCATCACTTTGTCCAGTGAATGTCCCCATATAAAATGCTCCGCTGCCTTGATCCATCACCGGAAAATCAGCAGAAGATGTGTATCCGCTTACAATCAAATTATCAAATGGATCAGTAGAAGCATTAGTTATTCCTTCAATACCAGTACCTCCATAATATGTTCCCCATGCAAGTGCAAGCGGTGGATCAATCACCAAATCTTTTTCATGATTGTAATCTGAAATGTTGAATGCAATTTCATTTTCAAGAGTGAGAAAATAATTGGAAGTGATTTTATTTTCGTTTTGAAAACTTTGTATTTCACCTTCTGTTATCTCACCAAGCGGAGTTTTTATCAAAACGGTTTTCCCATTTTCATCAATAGAAATTTTTGCCCACTTGTAAATCATTTTTATTGCTGATGCATTTGCGCCTGAATGAATAACAAAATCATATTTCAAACCTGAAGAAGAATCAGAGTGCCATACCCAGTCAATTCCAGGATAAATATTTTTTATTGTAAAATTTTTGAAGTGCCGAACATGTGTAACTCCTTTCAGTAGATTGCTTCTGTAAAAATTTATATACCCGGATTCTTCCTTTCCATACTCAATATTCTCGCGGGAAATTTTTGCTCCTGAAAGAATTACATCCACCCTTGAATATTTAATTTTCAGTTCCGGTTTTGCATCGCCCACATTTTCTTTTTTGCCTTCCTCGTTTTCTTCCGGCTTAAGAAATACATAGCTGAATCCGGTTTCAGTCACATACAAGTTCAGTCCTGGAATTTCTGCTTTGAAGAGAATGAAATCTGCAGACTTTGAATCGGTGGTTAACTCTTGCCCCTTATTTTCAATAAAGGAGGAGGAATTTTTTTTCAGGGAAAAGTTTAGTTCTTCATTGTGAAACGCAAACGAATTTTCTCCAATGAAAATAAAAAGCAGCAGCAATGAAAAACGAACTGCCATAGCGTGAGTTTTATGAAACTCAAATGTAGAATCTATTTGAAAGTGTAATGGAAAATTGCAGCAGGATTTAACCCGCCCAATTCTCTTTATCTAAGCTGCGATAATGAATCGCCTCAGCAAGATGTTCGGTTTTTATGTCTTCACTTCCGGCAAGATCAGCTATAGTTCGCGCAACCTTTAGAATGCGGTCATATGCGCGAGCGGAAAGATTCAATCGCTCCATCGCAGTTTTCAAAAGTGTTTCGCTCGCTTGAGAGAGTTTACAAATCTCACGCACTTGCTTGCTTCCCATCTGCGCGTTCGCATGAATGTTTTTGTTGTCTTTGAATCTTTCAATTTGAATTTCTCTTGCTTTCTCCACGCGTTCCCTAATTGAAAAACTTTTTTCAGAAGTTGACTTCGATGAAAGTTCAGTGAATGCAACCGGAGTTACTTCCACATGCAAGTCAATCCGATCGAGCAGCGGGCCGGAAATTTTGTTCAGATATTTCTGAACTACACCAGGAGCACATACACATTCTTTTTCAGGATGATTGTAGTATCCACAGGGGCATGGGTTCATAGAAGCAACGAGCATGAAACTCGAAGGATAATCAACAGAAAATTTTGCACGCGAAATCGTAACTTTTCTTTCTTCCATTGGCTGACGCAAAACTTCAAGAACAGTTCTCTTGAATTCAGGAAGCTCATCCAAAAACAAAACTCCATTGTGTGCAAGAGAAATTTCCCCCGGCTGCGGATTGTTGCCGCCTCCAACCAATGCCACATCACTTACGGTGTGATGCGGTGAACGAAACGGTCGCATACTTACAAGTGCTGATTCTGCAGCAAGTTTTCCGGCAAC
>DMRR01000180.1:6098-6467 GCA_003455275.1 Bacteroidota bacterium
CCAATCAAAATCACATTGTGTCCGCCTGCAGCGGCAATCTCCAGCGCGCGCTTAATATTCTCCTGACCTTTCACATCCGAGAAATCAAACTCAACATTGTTCTGCGAATCAGAAAATTCTTTTCTGGTATCAACAACAACAGGATCCGGATTTGATTTTCCTTCGAGGAAATCAATTACCTCATTTATGTGACTCATTCCATACACCTTGAGATTGTTGACAATTGCCGCTTCGCGCGCGTTTTCTTTCGGAAGAATAAATCCTTTGAATTCTTCTTTGCGTGATTGTATAGCTATGGGTAGGGCGCCTTTTATCGGGCGCAAACTTCCATCAAGTGAAAGCTCGCCCATGATGATATACTTATCTAGA
>DMRR01000077.1 GCA_003455275.1 Bacteroidota bacterium
AACCACGAACTCATGCTCATAGATATTTTTCTTCTCCTCTTTCTTGCTTATGGATTCTGGCGCGGATTCACGCGCGGATTAATTGTTTCAATTTTCAGTGTCCTGGCATGGTTTATTGGTTTGCTGGCTGCGCTAAAATTTTCTTCTTCGGGCGCAATTTGGATGAGGCAGCATTGGGGAATGAAATCAGATTATACCCCGCTGATTAGTTTTTTTATAATCATGATTTTAGTTGGCTTGATTGTTTTCTTCATGGGAAAAGCATTGGAAAAAATTGTACAGGTGGCGCAACTTGGCTGGGTGAATAAATCACTCGGCGCGATTCTGAAGGTCAGCATTTTTTTCCTCATCTACTGCACACTACTCTGGATTATGGATAGAGCAGGAATGATTTCTCCTGAGACAAAAGCGCAAAGCAAGACATTCGGGTTAATTGAAAATGTAGCTCCGAATTTTTTTGATTTCCTTGGAAAACAAATTCCGGTTTGTAAAGGATTACTTCAGGACATCAGCGCTTACTACAATCAAATCCGCTTTCCCGAAATTTTTCGTTGAGTGATACTGCTACTCGACAACTACGATTCATTTACATTCAACTTGCAGCATTGTTTGCTGCAGCTTAATGCTGAGTGTCTAGTGAAACGAAATGATGAGTGTTCGGCCGGGGAAATTCTGGAAATGAATATAGAAGCAATAGTGCTTTCTCCTGGACCCGGCAGGCCTTCAGGTGCTGGAGTTATGAATGAACTCATAGCAAAATCATTTGATAAAATTCCGATACTTGGCATTTGCCTCGGTCATCAGGCCATAGGAGAATTTTTCGGTGCGCAATTAGTTCATGCAAAAAATATTATGCATGGAAAAACTTCGGAATTGATTTTCGAAAATCATTTTCTGTTTCAGAATATTCAGCAACCATTTGAAGTGATGCGTTATCACTCTCTCATTCTCGAAGGCATAGAAAAAACTACTTTGAAAATTATTGCACGCACAAAGGAGAATGAACCGATGGCAATCATTCATCCGGAGAAAAAAATTTTCGGGGTTCAGTTTCATCCGGAAAGCATTCTCACGCCTCAGGGAATGCAGTTAATAAAGAATTGGTGGAAGTGGATTAAAGAATAAACTCACCTGTGTGTCGCATTCATAAAATTGAGTGCGCGTTTCGCATCTGCATGATTGGGGTCCAGTTGTAAAGTTTTATCAAAACAAATTCTTGCGCTGTCATAATGGTGAGTGGTGAAATAAATTCCCGCCAGATTATACCAGGTTTTAGGATCTGCGGGGGCATACTTTGTTGCTTTTCTGAAATCACTGATTGCTCTCGATGTATCTCCCTTTTGATAAACTTTAGCTGCGTCATCCAGAAAATCACTCACCAGAACTTTATCAAATTCAGTTAGCTTCGGATGATTGGGTTGCAATGCACGCGCTTTGTTCCAGAAATATTCAGCACTGTCAATCATTTTTTTTCTATCATATGCAACACCAAGATTCAGGTAAGGGTCGGTGTAGGTCGGATGTATGTTCGAAGCTTTTTTCAAAAAATAAATTGCACTGTCGTAACGGCTAATTTTTTTTAATGAATCACCCTTCACATCATCGCCATAAAAAATATAAGAAGTGCCTGCGCCATTATTTGTTCGAGCACTGTTAGGACAAGTTTCAACATCTTTTACAAAAAGAACTTTATCCCGAATCCATTCCTGACTTCGTGCATAAGTTTTTAATGAGGCTGGAATACATATCAGAACAATTAATAATCCTGAAATAACTTTTCTGTTCAGTTCATTCAATTTCAATTTTGAAATCAATTTTTCAATTAGCACAACAAGAGCAATCAGAAAGCCAAATGACGCCTGGAAAACAAAACGCTCAGCCATTGGCGCTCCGGTATCTACTAACAAATTTGAAGCTATGAAAATGCTGAAGAAGTAAAATAATATTCCATAAGCTATCAGGTTTTTGTTTCTGATTTCAAGAAAGGCATAAATTAATAGCGCCAGCTGAACAATGCTCGACATTATCACCTGCCAATCAAGCAAATTTTTATATGGAATTTCATTGAAAGAATAATCGTAGCTGAGCGGGTGGGGGTAGAAAAGCATGACCAGGTATTTTCCGAGTACAAACATTTTTGTTGCAAATGCTTCTGTTCCCGTAGCACGCAGATATGGTGCATTCATAATTTCAGTTATGTCTTTATGAACAAAATCCATTACCGAAAAACGAATACCGATATAGAAGAGCACAACCACCACAAACGGAATTGTTGCGAGAAAACTTTTTAACCAATTTTTATCAGAGAAACAATAAAAAGTAATTGGAAGAATCGCAATAAATGTTACGCCATTTTCTTTTGACAACAAGGCAAGAAAAAAACAGATCAGGCTCAGCGGCATCAGCAGAATGTTATTACTGCTTTTTGATTTAAAAGAAAGATAAAGTGTTAAGAGCAGAAAAAACCATGAGAGCAATTCATCACGACTCTTGATGTTGGCCACTACCTCAGTATGAATCGGATGAACAATAAACAGAAGTGTGATTGCAAATGCTGACCAAATATTTCTGATCATGAAGCGCGCAATTACTTTGAACATCAGAAAACCAATAGCCGCATAAAGCATGATGTTGGTAAAATGCATGTAGTGCGCCAACTGAAGATTTGCTTCGGCTCCGCCGTTCTTCCAGCCGAATATTTCTATTTCAGTAGCGAAGCTTAATAAAGCAAGCGGCCGCCATCTGCCTCCGGTTAATTCACTTGCGCTACCTACAAAACCATAAAAGCTATCCTTCGAAAGAAGATCAGGAATGCCTGCAAATCCTTTTTGCGTAAATGAATTCATTGTTATGCTGATGATGTCATCCAGCGCCCATTCATTTCTATAAGTAACTGCATATAACAAAGCAGCAATAGCAGCAAGCAAAAGAGCAAGAACATTAGGCCGCTCAAACCACGCTTGTTTTTTGAGCGTGATCGTTTGTGGAATTTCAGTAACTGACGGGGGAGTTTTTTTCTTCTGCGTCATATTGAGATTAACCGGTGCGGGTTAAAAATATTTTTATTTTCGCAAACCAAATTTTTTTCAATCAATGAAGTTCAGCGAAATTGTTTCTATTACCGGATTACCTGGTTTGTACAGGGTGCTCAATTCTAAATCAAATGGCGTTGTAGTTACCGGTCTTGAGGATGGCAAATCACAATTCATCTCAGTCCGGGTACATGCGATCTCTAATCTTGAAAGTATTTCAATGTATATGAAAGACGGAGAAACACGCGAGCTCAAATTTATTTTCAGTGATATGCTGAAGATGGAAAATGATACACCTCCGGCTGATTCTAAAGCTTCAAATGATGAATTGAGAAATTATTTTAAGAAGATTGAACCCAATCATGACACTGAAAGAGTGCATGTAAGTGATATCAAAAAAGCCATCAAATGGTATCACATTTTAAAATCCAATAACCTGATTAAGAGCGAGGAAGATTGGAAGAAAGAAGAAGGAACTGCTGAAGAAGAAGATAAGAAAGAAGGATAGTTGGCGATTAAGGGTTTTGCATACATATTTGCGCCCCCGAAATAATTCGGGTCAAAGCCAACAAAATCATTAGCTCTAAATAACCCAGTATGAAAAGGACATTTCAACCCTCTAATCGTAAGCGCAGAAACAAGCACGGATTCCGTAAGCGTATGGAAACCAAGGGAGGACAAAGCGTGATCAAGGCACGCCGGGCCCGTGGCCGTAAAAAACTCACGGTTTCCAGTGAAAAAAGTTTAAAGAAACTTAACTAATCCACCATGTCAGGCGAACCAATTACAGGTTCTGCCACTCCGCAAACTTTTAAAAAAGCAGAGCGGCTTACTTCAAAAAAAATTATGGACGAACTCTTTAACCGGGGTTCGTCCTTTGTTTTATATCCGTTCAGGGTAGGCTCCATCGAACATGACTATAATGTTCCTTCAAAAGTTCAGGTACTGATTTCGGTTCCGAAAAAAAATTTTCCATTGGCTGTGCATCGAAACAGAATAAAACGGCTGATACGCGAAGCATACAGGAAAAATAAATTTCTGTTGATTGAAAAAAGGAGCAGCACCAAAAAAAATCTTGCCTTCAGTATTGTGTTCACTGATAAAAAACTTCCTGATTATTTCCTGGTGGAAGAAAAAATAATTGCCTTGCTGACTCAACTTAGCAGGCAGATAAAATGATTTCAAAAATTTTTTCCCACTTTTTTATTCTGCTCATTACTATTTACAAGCGAGCAATTTCTCCGTGGCTGATGCCTGCTTGCCGCTACACACCTACCTGCAGCGAATATGGAATTGCAGCAATAAAAAAATATGGTCCGTTTAAGGGCGGATGGATGGCTCTGAAAAGAATTGCACGCTGTCATCCGTGGGGCGGACATGGGCACGATCCGGTTCCTTAAAAAAAAAGATATTGGTTAACTGTTATTAGTTATTAGATAATACAATTAAGAAAGCGACATCGAGATATTTTCTTTTTTCCTTAAGAAAAACTTTTCGAACCACTCATAACTCACTACGGAAATAAGAATTGTGATCGCAAGCGCCAAAACAGGGAAGACGATCATATATTGATAAGGAAGAAAAAGAAAATCAATTTTCAGAAGCAAATCTTTTGCGAGAATGATTCCGAGCGAGTGAAAGCAATAAAGCCCGTAAGAAATTTTTCCGAGATAACTGATGAACGAAAATTTTCCGGCATTGAAAATTCTTGCTTCGCTGAAACATTGTTCAGCGATGATATACACGAACAACAAACCAAGAATGATTCGCTCTGCCGCGATCATAATTTCTCCTGTGAAAATTTTTTGATAGAAAAAAAGAACCAGGAATATTAAGGAGTAAGCCGATAGAGAAAATATTTTCGGAAGGGAAATGAATTTCTTCCACCACGGAAAATTCTTATTTGCAGAGTATGCGGCAAATCCTCCGATTGCAAAATCACTGAGAATGCAAAGTGTGTTGAAATAAATTTCTTTCTGATCATGAATGAAAAAAATCCGTGCAGCAATTGAAATCAGAATCAGCAGAAGAAACACAACAGAAATATTTTTTCTGAACCATTTCATCACCAGTGGCCAAACAGCATAAAACTGTTCTTCTATCGCAATGCTCCAAAGCATCGCAAGCAAGGGTGAAAACGGATCAAGCCCGCGAATGATTGCGAAGTTTAATGTGAAGGTGAGGAAATAAAAAGGCGGACAGTTTTCAAAAAATATTTTTCCTGAGAAATGAAAAATCAAGGGCACAACACAAAATGAAAACAAAACAATTCCGAAATACAATGGCCAGATACGGATCACACGGCGCAGATAAAATTTCAGAATGCTGAATGAACCGTTCTCTTTTTCTTCTGTAAGTAATAAGTAGGTGATTAAAAAACCGGAGAGCACAAAAAAGAAATTCACCCCAAGCACGCCTGCTTGCGACCAGTTTTTTACGGAAAAAATAAAATCTGTCGTTTGCATTTCGGGCAGGTAAAATCTCCACGCATGCGATATAAATACCGCGAAGAATGCCCAGAAGCGCAGCGCATTCAGGTTTGGGAAAAATATTTTATTCTGAGAGTTCAATGTGTTGCTCTAAGCGGATGAGTTGCCCGCGGTCAAAGGTGAAAATAACTCCGTGCTTCAGATTGTGTTTTTGTAAAAATGAAATAGCCTCGTCGTCATTGAAAATGGTTCGCATGTTTCTTTTTGCATACCAAATCAATTGGGGTTCGTCGTCTATCCATTTCAAAAAAACAACTTCATCCGGCGATGAATTCTTTCGGATGAAATCGCCCTGATAAGCAAACTCATCATAATTCACAAAGTCATCATCAATCAAGGAAACTTTTCCGGGCGAATTAATTATCTCAAAAATGAAAATGCTGAATGCAACTGAAGCGGCAAGTGAAAAGCGAAACCATTTTTTTTCATTCACAAAAAACAAAAACGAAATAAGCAATGCAATGAGTGGCGATGCCTTCATCGCCTGAAAATCATACAGCGAGGCATTGAGAAAAACAATGTGGTGAATGAGAACCGGAACTCCTAACCAAAACAAAATTTTCTTCAACGGAATTTGAGAAAGATGTTTTCGCTGAACAAAAAACAACACGGAGAGTGCAATCAGCCAGGGCAGAAATCCGGTTACATAATTCCAGCCGACCTGCATCCATTCTGCAAAGTATAAAAAGATGCTTTCACTGATTGATGATTCAAATTCATATCCACTTCTTACACCGTAGCGGTATTGAATGAAGTGCACCAAATCACTCCACCCGCTGATCAGTGTGTATTGAAAAAGTGTGAGCGTCAATGCTGCAACTGAACCCAGAATAGTTACAGATGAAAGAAGAAAATATTTTCTTCTGAAAACTGAATAAAGAAAAACTGTTCCGGCAAAAGCAACGCCGAGATATTCGGTGTAACTAAAAATGAAAGAGGAAAGGAAGAGAAGGATGAAGTGAAAATATTTTGGATTGAAATCCGGAGTTGTGAATTTCAGCCATAGAAAAACACACCACAGAAATAATGTAACCGCCGGCATATCTACCATGTAGCAATTGGAATGAAACCACAACAAGCACGGCGAGAACAGATGAACAATCACTGCAATCAACGCGATAAGATTTGCCTTTTGTTGATGAATAGAATTTTTTGTAAGCAGTAAAATGATTTGCCAAAGAAGAAAGCACTCAATCAAATGCAGTAACAGGTTGAACATTTGTAAACTCAATGCATCAAGCGGATGAATCCATCCGCCCATAACTAAGTATGGAATCAGGTAAGCGCCCGGAGGATAACTGAGGTAGTAGCTGTTTCCGTTTTTATCATAGTTTTCTGTTGACTGATTGTTGATGAACTTGTTTGCGTCACCGCGGTAATTCACCGCCGGATTGAAATTCAAGTTCACTATTCCCTGCTCATTCCAGTTATACATTATCCGTAAAACCAGCGCTGTTGTAAATTCATGATGCTTGCTGAGCGGTCGATTGAGTTGTGGAATGCGAATAGCAACTGAAGTTAGCCAGAGAATAAGAATGATGAAAAGCGGTGAAAAGATTTTTTTCATCTCCTGTACTTAACTAAAACATCATTGAGTTTTTCAATCACAAATAACAATCCGGTTGATTCGCTTACTAGAATGAAGTTCCTTTTATTTTTCTCGCTCAATACTTTTTGTTCAGCTTCAAATGGCATCATATCATCAATCCAGACAAAGGCGCTTTCAAAGTCAATTGCATCTGTCTTCAGCGCATCCCAATTTGTCGGTTTGATTTTGCTAAGCATTCTTAAATACACTTCCGGAAAATAAGGTTTCAAATATTTTATTGCGGTGTCTGTATCGCCTTTACAGTGTGTAGTGAGCCAGTAGCAGTCAAAATTTTCAACTGCAAATTGAATAAGACGCTTTGAAAAATTTTTCGGTCGGGGATTTCTTTTTGTAAGAAGAACTCCGTCAATATCGAGATATAGTTTTATGAGTTTTCTATTTTTCAAGCCAACTGACTATTACAGCCCTTTTCCCCACCATACTTTATACATCAGCTCTAATCCGAAATATATCATCACTGTTCCTGCTATTCTGTTAAACCAAACCATCAACTGCTCATTCAGCAACTTTTTGATTTTGCCGGCAACAAATGCTTTTCCAATATCAGATGAGAAAATGCAGAGCAATGTTCCTGAAAAAAACAGAAGGCGATCTGTTTGCGAATTCGGATATTCAACTGAAATAACTCCCATGGCACTCAACCAAAAAACAAACACAAATGGATTCAGCAGGTTTATAAAAAAACCTTTTATGCCATAGCTGATGTAGGTGAAATGGTTCGGTGTTTCTAATACCACCTTTTCAATCCTTGGTTTTCGAATAAATGTGAAGGCGCCAATTATTAACAGAACAATTCCTCCTACGATTCCGACATAAAACTTTACACCATCATTTTCGAAAAATGCAGTTACACCCAAAAAGGAAAGCATTATGTAAGCAGCATCGCTCAGGGCTGTTCCTACAGCAATGCTGGCAGCGCTCCAGAAACCCCGATTGATGCTGGTTTCAATGATGGCGAAAAAGATGGGGCCAAATGATACAATAAAAACAAGGCCCAGTAACATGCCGTGATAAAATGCTTCGAAGCCCGCAATCATCGTGACGAAGAAATTTTGTTATGTGAAGAAAGAAATTCTTTCCAGTCTTCAAACTGCTTACCCCGCAGCACTCTTGGAAATTTGTTTTGTCCGCCCAGCTTACCATTTTTTTCCATCCATTCATAAAAATATTTAACCGGAAGAATATCGACCAGCACTTCTTTGAGGGCGGCAATTCGCTCAACAGAATAATCATCATTTATTTTTTTCAGATTATGGTCGAGTTCATTTCTGAACTCGTCTGCATCAATTTTTTCGTCGCACCCGATATACCAGTGATGAGCAAACATGCTGGTATGCGGAATTCCGGCAACGGTAAATTCATTAATCGCAACATTGAATTTTTCAGCACACATATCAATTGCTTTATTCATGTTGTCTACCGAAAGGTGTTCGCCGCATAAGCTCAGGTAATGCTTGGTCCTTCCTTCAATCACAATCTCGCAATCTTTTAAAGATGTAAAACGGATTACATCGCCAATCAGGTAGCGCCAGGCACCTGCGCAGGTAGAGAGCAATAATGCATATGGAGTGTTTTCTTTCACTTCGCCAATATGAAGCGCCTTCGAATTTGATCTCAGTTCGCCATTGGTGTCAAAATTTTCTTCATCAAAATGCACGAACTCGAAAAAGATTCCATTGTCGGTAATCAGTTTCATTGACTTAGAATTTCCATTGGTCTGGAAGGCAATAAATCCTTCTGAAGCCAGGTAGGTGTCTACATAAATCAATGGGCGAGCAACCAATTTTTCAAATGACTTTCGATAAGGCTCCAGCGAAACGCCGCCATGCACATAACACACAAGATTGGGCCACACTTCATGAATAGTTTTCAGTTTGTGCCGTTCTATTATGCGCTCCATCATGATCTGAATCCATGCCGGAACACCAACTACGAATGCTACATCCCACTGTGGCGCGAGCTCCGCGATCTCTTCCAGTTTTTTTTCCCAGTCAGTGTGTTTTGAAATTTTTTTCCCCGGTTTATAAAAATGCTGAAACCAAAAAGGAATTTTTCCGGCACTGATGCCGCTCAGGTCGCCTTCGAAATATCTGCCTTTGCGCTGAAGTTTGGTGCTGCCGCCCAGCATCAGTATTCCCTTCTCAAAAATATCTGCAGGCAAATCATAATTAGCGAGTGAAAGTATCTGCCGAATGCTGCCGCGCTGAATCGCTTTGATCATTTCCCGCGTAACCGGAATGTGTTTGCTTGCACTTTCAGATGTTCCGCTGCTGAGAGCGAAATATTTTGTTTTGCCTGGCCAACAAACATTTTCTTCTTCATTCAATAAGCGGCACCACCAATCATTAAAAATGGAATTGTAATTATGTGTGGGTACAGATTCCCTGAATTTCTCATGAATTTTTTTTTCAGAAAGCAAATCAGTGAAATGATATTTTTTTCCGAAATCGGTAAACTCAGCTTTGCGCAGCAACCGTTTCAGAACGCGGCGCTGTTGAGTATATGGAGAGCTGAATCTCAGCTTCACACTGGAGCGCGCGCGGATCAATCGTTTTATAAGAGAGCCGAGTAATGCCATTCTGTTGGCGACGAAGATAAACGCAACCATTCTTGTTCATCCGCAGTCTTGGCAATCCGCCATTACTTTTGAACCCGCATGAACAGAGTTAAAAGCATTTTAAAATATGCCCGCGCATATTGGGGCCATGTTTCACTGAACTTACTTTTCAATATTATCTCCAATATATTTTCAGTGTTCAGCATTGTGATGATTATTCCCATTCTTCAATTGTTGTTCGAACAGGTTAAGCCGGTAACTACAGATCCCGGAATTCATTTTTCCGCTTCCGGCATTCTGAATTATTTTAATTTCAGATTCAGCCTGATCATATCTGAGCATGGAAGAATTCAGGCGCTCGTCTTTCTGTGCATCACAATCATTATTATTTTTTTTCTGAAAAATCTTTTTCGTTATGCAGCTCTCTATGCAATTGCGCCCATGAGGCATGGCATAATCCGGAATATGCGGAATGATATATTTTCAAAAGTTTTATTTCTCCCGGTTTCATATTTCACCGAAGGAAGGAAGGGCGACATTATGAGCCGATGCGCAACTGATGTGCAGGAGATTGATTGGAGCATTATGTATTTTATGGAAAGTGTTTTTAACGAATCTATCACAGTCATCATCACTCTTGTCACTCTTATTTATATCAGTCCGCAATTGACCTTATTTGTTCTGCTCATACTCCCGGTTTCAGGATTAATCATTGGAAGAATAGGAAAAACGCTAAAGCGCGAATCCATAAAAGGACAAGGGTTGATGGGCGATTTGCTCTCACTTCTTGACGAGACAATTTCAGGTAACAGAATCATTAAAGCATTTAATGCAGAAAAGTATTTGAGCAAAAAGTTTACTGATGACAGCATGAATTATTACCATGTGTCGAAAAGTATGCAGCGAAAAAAAGATTTGTCTTCTCCTCTTTCAGAGTTTCTCGGCATCAGTGTAGTTGTAGCAGTGCTTTACTATGGCGGTTCGCTCGCTTTGAATCATGATCCCTCGCTGCAAGCACCGACCTTTATCACTTTCGTAGCAATGTTTTCGCAGATCATAAGCCCTGCGAAATCGCTCGCCACAGCTTATTACAACATTCAAAAAGGACTTGCCTCTGTTGAACGAATTCAGGAAGTAATGAATGCTGAAATAAAAATTACAGAGAAACAAAATGCGGCATCAATTTCCAGCTTCAACGAATCCATTGAATTGAAAAATATATCGTTCAGTCATGTTGAGGGAAAATCTGTTCTGCAAAACATTCAACTGAGAATTGAAAAAGGGAAAGTCATTGCATTGGTTGGGCCATCAGGAGCAGGCAAGAGCACGCTTGCTGATATGCTCCCGAGATTTTTTGATCCGACTACCGGAACAATTGAAATTGATGGAAAGGACATTCGCAATTATCGCCTTGCTGAACTGAGAAAACTTTTCGGAATGGTGACACAAGATGCGGTTCTGTTTAATGATACTTTGTTCAACAACATTGCTTTCGGATTAACCGGAGTAACACAGGAAGAAGTAGAGCGTGCCGCTAAAGTTGCAAATGCTCACAACTTCATTCTGAAAAAAGAAAACGGCTACCAAACCCTGATTGGTGACAGAGGCAATCGCCTGAGCGGAGGCGAGCGTCAGCGAATCACTATTGCCAGGGCGGTACTTCGTAATCCTGCGATATTGATTTTAGATGAAGCAACTTCATCATTAGATACCGAATCAGAACAACTGGTGCAGGAAGCCTTAAATAACCTGATGAAGAATCACACTGCAGTGGTTATTGCGCATCGCCTTTCTACTGTTCAGCATGCCGATGAAATAATTGTAATGAATGCAGGAAGAATTGAAGAGCGCGGAACTCATCAGCAACTGATGTTGCAAAACGGGTTGTATAAAAAATTAGTTGACCTGCAGGCGTTTGCTTAACGGCAAGTGATAAAAAATAAAAAACCCTCTTCGAATTTCTTTGAAGAGGGTTCTGAAAATTTTTATAAAGAAAAATTACATCTTGGAGAACTTGATCATGCTGTTTCCCTTTGTAGAGTTGAGTATGATATTGTAATTGCCAGCAGCGAGTTTGCTGATGTCAGCATTGAATGAATAATTTCCTTTAATGTTTTGTGCGCGCTCAATGGTTTGAACTTTTCTTCCCAGCTCATCATAGATGCTGATATCAACTACCATGAATGATGGAGAAGAATACTGAACAGTGATCTTATCACTTGCTGGATTCGGGAAAACATTTAATGAAAAATTATCAGCAGAAGGTGCAAAAGCGAGAACAGTTCCGTTTCCATCAACTTCAATATCATCAATAGAAATCAGGTTGTCATCGTGTGTTCCGTGACAGAATGCGATATAAATATTCTGACCTGCATATCCGCTGAGTGAAGCTGAATCAGGACGCAGAACACCAACAAGTCTTGCAGAATCTCCATTGTGAACTTCTACATATTGCCCGTCAGAACCAAACTGAAATCCGGGTGAGAAAGTATAAGCCGACCAAACCGCAGAGTCAGAAGTATTAGCAGGAAGTGCTGTCATTTCAGCATAGAGCATGAGCGTATCTGAAAATGCATTATCTAAATTTCCGGCAGTAGAAGCGAGCACCTGCAATCCATCAAGGTAGCGTGGAGTCTGGCGCGGAGCTGATTTCCACTTTAACATACCAGATGCATCGTTCAAATGAATTGGAGGAAGGATCAAATAATTAGCAACCGGATTCTGAGCATCGTTAGTCCATGAATTGCTTGCCATTACAATGTTTGTTGAATCAACATAAGCAAATCCGAAAGATCGAAACCACTCGTTAGGACGGTTTCCACCACTTGCATCAGCTATTCCATCGAGGTCAGCATCAATCCATACCGTATCATTTCCAGAGGGAAACTGGAAGAAAAATTTGTTTACGAAAGTGGCGCTGTCCTCTTCGAAATCTTCGAACAAAATTGTCTGCGCCTTAGTACCGACAGTTGCGAAAAGGCAGAGGAGAATGATGTAAAATTTTTTCATTTTTAGTTTTAATTGAGTTGGGTTGCGAATGTATGTAAGAATTCGATTTTAGAAAGCGCTGACAGAAAAATGACATTAGAGATTTCACGAATGCATCATCGAATAAATTCCCAGATAACAAGCCACTCCTGTTGCATATCCGACCAAAGCAGGAAGAGATATTTTTTTTAAATACCAACCGAAAGAAATTTTTTCCATTCCCATGACCACAACTCCGGCAGCAGAACCAATAATGAGCAGGCTGCCGCCGGTGCCGGCGCAGTATGCAATCATTTCCCAAATCTTATGGTCCGCGGCAAATGTGTCGAGCGGATACATTGCCATTGAAGCAGCAACGAGTGGAACATTATCAATAATGGCGGAAGCAATTCCAAGAAAAGAGATGGTGATATCTTGGTTCGGAATTTTTTCATTCAGCCAGTCAGCTGCTTGTACCAGAATTCCGGCTGATTCTAAAGCAGCAACCGCGAGCAATATTCCCACAAAAAATAAAATTGATGTCAAATCAATTTTTGTAAGAACCGATGCAACCTGCAAATTTTTTCGTTCAGTTTTTGAATGAAGTAGTTCAGTTACTACCCACATAATTCCTAATCCCAATAGAATTCCCATGTATGGAGGCAGGTGTGTGAGTTGTTTGAAAACCGGAACTGACAACAAACACATGACTCCGAGAATAAAAATATGAATTGAATAAGGTTGCGGTGTTTCGCCCGGTGTATCGAACGATGAAATATTTTTTCCTTTCATACTGAAACTAAAAAACAATAATGGAACAAGCATAGAAACCAAACTCGGAATAATTAGCATAAGCATTATGTTGAGAGCGGTTACTTGCCCTCCTATCCAAAGCATAGTTGTAGTTACATCACCGATAGGGCTCCATGCACCACCGGCATTCGCAGCAATAATCACCATTGAAGAAAAAATCATTCGCTCATTTTTATCATCAACCATTTTCCGCAGAATGGAAACCACTACAATGGCAGTTGTCAGATTATCGAGCACTGCAGAAAGAAAAAATGTGAGCATCGAAATGAGCCACAACAATTTCGTTTTGCTTTTTGTATTCAGAAAATGATTGACAATTCTGAACCCGCGGTGCGCATCTATCAGCTCCACAATCGTCATGGCACCCATGAGGAAGAAAGCAATTTCTGCAATGGAAGAAAGGTGATGGCTCAGTTCAGGAATTATTTCTTCATGATTCGCATTCGGTAGAACCAGAATTGCAATCCAACAAAAAACAGCAAGCAAAAGGGCAGTGGCTGATTTGTTAATTTTTAACGGATGCTCCATAGTTATGGCAGCATATCCGAGTAGAAAAACGATAATCAGAGTTGTAGACATTTTAAATTTCTAAATCAGAACAAATGTAATTGCGGGGAATTTCTGCGAATGGTTTAAACAAACTTCCGACACAAAACCACGAAGGCACAAAGCTTCACGAAAAAATCCTTACAGATCCTTACTGTCTTGGTGGCTTAGTGGCAATAATTTTCCGGATTAAACCCTCAGGCAACAAACAAATCAACCAATGAACCAATAAACCAATGAACTAATAACCTCTTCCCTTAGTTTTGCTTCCGAACAAAAAAATTCATTATGACTGTAGAACAACTCTATACTAATTGCCTTTCTGAAGCTGCTTACTTTATTTCTTCAAACGGAGAAGCCGCGGTAGTGGATCCGCTGCGCGACTACCAAACCTATATTGACAAAGCAGAAAAGATGGGTGTTAAAATCAAGTATGTTTTCGAAACACATTTTCATGCTGATTTTGTAAGCGGGCATATTGACCTTGCGGCAAAAACGGGAGCCCAGATTATTTACGGTCCAAATGCAAGCACTGAATACAAAGTGTATGTAGCAAAAGATGGTGAGAAATTCAAAATTGGAAATGTAGAACTCGAAGTGCTGCACACTCCCGGTCACACACCGGAATCAAGCTGCTACTTGCTGAAGAATGAAGAAGGAAAACAATACTGCGTGTTCTCCGGCGATACACTGTTTGTGGGAGATGTCGGTCGTCCGGATTTGTTCGGGGCAAAAATTTCAAAAGAAGAACTAGCAGGAATGATGTTCGATTCGCTCAACAATAAAATCAAGAAGTTGAATGATGATGTAATTGTGTATCCGGCTCACGGACCTGGTTCATCTTGCGGAAAAAACCTAGGCAAGGAAACTTTCAGCACAATCGGAGAACAGAGGAAAATGAATTATGCTTTGAAAGAGGAGAACAAGGAAAATTTTGTTGCGTCAATTACTTCCGGACTTTCAGCTCCGCCTCAATACTTTCCACTAAATGCACAAATCAATAAAAGCGGATATTCTTCTCTCGATTCAGTAATGAGCCAGAGCGAAAAAGCACTCAGTGTTTCTGATTTTGAAAATGAAATGAAACAAGGAGCGCTCGTGCTCGACACCCGTATTCCCGATGAATTTGAATTAGGATTTGTGAAAGGTGCCATCAACATCGGACTCAATGGCCGCTATGCGGAGTGGGTAGGAACCTTGATTGACATCAATCAACCGTTGCTTATTGTGGCTGCTGAAGGAAAAGAACACGAAAGCATTCTTCGCCTCGCCCGCGTGGGTTACGAAAAAGTTATAGGCTACCTCAACGGCGGATTTGATGCATGGAAGAACGCTGGTAAATCAACTGACATGGTTATCAGCATTGATGCAGAAGAATTCGCATTGGACAAGAAACACGAAAAAAATATTCATGTGATTGATGTGCGCAAGGAATCAGAGTATGATGCAGGACATGTAGAAGATGCAGAGAATTGTGTGTTGCAAAATTTTGAAGAAGAAATTGCTGACCTCAATAAAGAAGAACATCTCTACATCCATTGTCAGGCTGGGTATCGCTCCATGATTGCTGCTTCCATTCTGAAACGAAAAGGATTTCATAATCTGAAAAATGTATATGGCGGTTATGCAGCAATTGCAAAACATGAATTGCCAATCGTGGTTACACAGCCGGCGGTGAATTAATTCCTTTTGCGCCTATCCTCTAATTTTTTTCATTCGTTTAATGCAATCCCCCGATTCCACTAACGAATTATTTCACCTCGCTGCAGGATATGTAAACCATACTGGCTCCGATATTTTTCTTACGGGAAAAGCAGGTACCGGGAAAACAACTTTCCTCCGCTTTATCCGCAATCACTCATTTAAAAAATCTGTAGTGGTTGCGCCTACGGGCGTTGCTGCCATCAATGCGGGCGGCATGACGATTCATTCTTTCTTTCAATTGCCATTCGGTTCGTTTGTTCCGGAGAAAAGATTTTCATCAGATGGAAATGCAAACCTGGTTGACCGCCACACACTGCTTGGCAACATTCGTTTCAATGCTGAACGCAGGGAACTGATTAAGGAACTCGAACTCTTAATCATTGATGAAGTGAGTATGCTCCGCGCCGATTTGCTCGATGCAATGGATGAAGTGCTGCGCTCCGTGCGGCGCAAATACTCGGTGCCGTTCGGTGGTGTGCAGGTTTTATACATTGGTGATTTGTTCCAGCTTCCGCCCGTGGTGAAGCAGAATGAGTGGCGCTACCTGAGTGAATTTTATGAAAGTCCGTTTTTCTTTCATGCGCGTGTGCTCAAAGAATCGCAGCCGGTGTATCTCGAACTGAAAAAGATTTACCGCCAGAGCGAAGGAAAATTTATCAGCATTCTTAATAACATCCGCAACAACATCGCGACTCAGGATGACTTAGACGAATTACACAAAAAATATAATCCGGATTTTGAGCCGCATGCTTCCGAAAATTTTATCACGCTCACAACACACAATTCGAAAGCAGATGAAATCAATTCCACGCGATTAAGAAATCTGGAAGGCACTCAGTATGTTTTCAAAGGGAAAATTGAAAATGAGTTTAATGAAAATGCGTTGCCGGTAGAGAAGGATTTAACACTGAAGGTTGGTGCGCAAATCATGTTCATCAAAAATGATTCAGGTGAAACGCGCAGGTACTACAACGGAAAATTAGCGACCGTGAAAAAAATTATTCCTGCAAATGCAAATGGAGAGGGCGAAAAAATATTGGTTGCCTTTCCCAATGAGAAAGATGAACTCGAACTGAAAAAAGACAAGTGGGAAAATGTGCGCTACTCTTTCAACCGCGAAAAAGATTCGGTAGATGAAAATGTGCTCGGCACTTACACGCAGTATCCCGTGCGGCTTGCGTGGGCTGTTACGATTCACAAAAGCCAGGGGCTCACATTTGAGAAAGCAATTATTGATGCAGGAGATTCTTTTGCTGCGGGGCAGGTGTATGTAGCGCTCAGCCGCCTCACCGGCATAGAAGGTTTGGTTTTGTATTCGCGCATCTCCCCTCAGGCAATCAGCACCGATGAGCGTGTTGTTGAGTTTGCCGGCTCAGAAATGAGTGAAACAATCCTGAAGCAAAAACTTTTCGCGGAACAAAAACTTTTTGCTTGCGAATCAATGATGCGCTTTTTCGACTGGAAAAAATTGTCAGAAACATTTCATGATTTTCAGGATGAGCTGCTGCACCGTTCAATTCCTGATAAAGAGGCCGCTGCGATTTTTAGCCAGCAGATGATTGAAAAAGTTTCAGAGCAGGAAAAAGTAGCGGCGAAGTTTTCGGAGCAAATGGATTTAATCCTGAATGGAAATTCATCTCCCGATTTTTCTTTTCTTCATCAGCGCACCGCAGCAGCTTCCGCATTTTTTATGAATGCAATGGAAGAAATAATTTCTTCAATAAAAAATCATGCGGACAAAATGAAGGTGAAGAAGCGCGTGAAAACCTATCTCACTTCACTTAGTGATTTACTGTATGCGTGCGAACGGAAAAAAATTCAACTCACACAGGCAACAAAATATTCGGAGGCACTGATGAAGGGAATAGATGAAGAAAGTTTCCGCGTGCTCAATGAAGAGCAGAAAAATGTTTTGATTCAGGTAGAAGAATTCCGTGAATCAAAATCGGCCAAACCGAAGAAGGGTGATAGCAACAAAATGAGTTTGCAATTATTCCGGGAAGGAAAATCGGTTCAGGAGATTGCTAAAATCCGAGAACTTGCAGCAAGTACAGTGGAGAGTCATCTCGCCGCATTTATTCTCACCGGAGAAATTGATGTGCATGAAATTCTTTCTCCACAAAAAGTAATTACTATTCTTAAAGCAATAGAAGAAACAGAAGGAGCCGGAAGTTCGGCTGTCAGAAATGCACTCGGTGAAAATTATTCTTACTCGGATATCAGAGCGGTGCAGAATTACAGGAGAAGAATGCACAGGTCATAGAACATAAAATCAATAGCGAATTACATTCGCCGAAAATTTTCATTGTAAAAAAATGCTGCAACTTTCAACTATTCAGAATAATAAAGAAGAGGTTCTTGCACGCCTTGCTGTAAAAAATTTTGACGGAACAAAAATCATTGATGAAGTGCTTGCCTTTGATGCAGAAAGAAAAAAAGCACAGGCATCGCTGGACAATACGCTGGCAAAGGCGAATTCAATTTCAAAGGAAATTGGTCAGCTGATGGCACAGAAAAAATCTGATGAAGCTGAAGCAAAGAAAAAGGAGACAGCATCGCTTAAAGAGGAAGCAAAAAAATATGAAGACCAAAAAACACACTTTGAAAAAGTGTTGCATGATTTATTGGTTCGTGTTCCCAACCTTCCTCATACCAGTGTTCCCCAAGGGAAAACACCGGAAGACAATAAGGTGGTGCGCCAGGGAGGAGAGGAGCCCAAACTTGATGGCTCTGCAAAACCACATTGGGATTTAGCAAGTGAATATCATCTCATCAATTTCGAAATTGGAAATAAAGTGACGGGCGCCGGTTTTCCTTTTTATGTTGGCAAGGGCGCAAAACTTCAGCGGGCACTCATTAGTTTTTTTCTCGACCGTGCTATCGCTGCTGGTTATGTCGAATATCAGCCACCGCTTCTTGTAAATGCAGAAACAGGATACGGTACCGGTCAACTTCCTGATAAAGATGGACAGATGTATTTTGTGAATGAAGACGGCTACTATCTCATTCCTACTGCTGAAGTTCCGGTCACTAACATTTATCGTGATGTGATGCTGAAAGAAGAAGACTTTCCGGTGAAGATGTGCGCTTACTCACAATGTTTCAGAAGGGAAGCGGGTAGTTACGGAAAAGATGTTCGCGGATTAAACCGCCTTCATCAATTCGATAAAGTAGAAATTGTTCGCCTGGAAAAACCTGAAAATTCCTATTTGGTTCTTGAAGAAATGGTAGCCCATGTTGAAGGGCTTTTGAAATCGCTGGGGCTTCAGTATAGAATACTTCAGCTCTGTGGCGGTGACATGAGTTTTGCTTCAGCGCTCACTTATGATTTTGAAGTATATAGTGCGGCGCAGAAAAAATGGCTGGAAGTAAGTTCGGTTTCAAACTTTGAAACTTTTCAAAGTAACCGTATGAAGCTTCGATATAAAGACAAGAACGGAAAAATTCATCTCGCTCATACTCTCAACGGAAGTGCGCTTGCATTACCTCGAATTGTTGCTGCACTTCTGGAAAATAATCAGAAGCCAGATGGAATTCATATTCCGGAAGCGCTAAGAAACTATACTGGATTTGATTTAATAAGCAGGCAATAATTCCCTAATTAGAAACTGAGCCAACATCATCTGTTGTTTCTTTATTGCCTTCATCAGAAATAGTTTCGGATTTTGATTCATCTGTTTCTCCAGTATTTTTTTTGAAAAACTTTTTCTGAAAAACCAGAAGAGCAATTACACCGGTACTGATAGAGAAATCTGCGACATTGAAAATCGGGCTGAAGAATACAAAGTATTCTCCTCCCCAAATCGGAATCCATTGAGGCAATACTCCTTTAATAATCGGGAAGTAAAGCATATCTACAACTTTGCCGTGAAGCAATGCACCATAACCTCCATCTGGTGGAAATAGCTGGGCAATGCTACCACCTGAATAACTTTCAGAAAAAATTACACCATAGATAATAGAGTCAATTATGTTGCCCATTGCCCCGGCTATTATTAGCGAAACACAGGTAATTAAACCCCAATGAGTTTTTTTATTCAGGAGTTGAATCAACCAGTAGCTAAAAAAAACAACAGCGATAATTCTGAAAAGAGTAAGAAGAAGTTTGCCTGCATCGCCTCCCCATTTCATCCCGAAAGCCATTCCTTCGTTTTCAATAAAGTATAATCTGAACCAGTTTGTGATGGAAATTTCAGATTGCATTTGCATATGCAGCTTCACCCAAAACTTGAGTGACTGATCAACCACAAGCACCAATAAAATAATAAGAACCGGACGGAGGTATTTCAACACTACTTAGCCTGCTGCATTTTTGCTTCGATGCTGAGTGTTGCATGAGGAACAGCACGCAATCTTTCTTTATCAATTAATTTTCCGGTAACGCGGCAGATTCCGTAAGTTTTATTTTCAATACGGAGCAAAGCTTTTTCTAGATGGTCTATATAAGTGCTTTGGCGCTCTGCCATTTGGTTCAGGTATTCGCGTTCCATTGCAACCGTTCCATCGTCAATTGAACCAAATTTGTTTTCTGTATCGTCGGTTCCATTGTCATCTTTTCGGTTTATCTGATCTTGAAGGTATTTTAATTCAGTGCGTGAAGCGTCAAGTTTTTCTTCAATCAATTGCTTGAATTCTTTTAATTCTTTATCGCTATAACGATTGCGGGAATCTTCATGTTTTTTCTTTTTCACTATAGCAACTGGTGCCGGAGCTGGTTTGGTTAAATCAAACTTTGGAGCAGGCATTGGTTTGGGTGGCGCCTTTTTGATATCAAGTTTCAAAGGAAGCGGGCGGCGGCGGCGTTTCTTTTCATCGGTACCAGGTTTCAAAGTGATAACAGGCTTGTTTGGACTCTTCGCTCCGGGCTTGAGCACAATCATCTTGCGTTCACTGATAGGCTTAAGAACATTCTTAACCACTTTTGCTGGTTTTTCAGGCTTCGCTGCTTTGGCTTTTTTTTCCTTTTTCCCTTTAGCGGCCACATTTGCTTTTTTAGGAGCAGGTTTTTTTGCTGTTGTCTTTGTAGCAGGCTTTTTAGAAGGTTTTGCTTTCTTGTTTTTGTTTGCCATCCTGCGTCAGTTTTTTTGTTTAAGAATAACTTTTACAATTGAATCGTTCACTTCAACCGGTTGCCCATCGTTTATTTCATCAACAAGGTGCAACTCGTCGGCTAAAATTTCGGCGCAAATATATTTTTTAAAGTGAATTACGGTAGAGTTGATAAAATCTTGTTTTTCAATGGAAAGCATGACTCTATCTGTAACCTGAAAACCGCTTTCTTTTCTCAATTTTTGCAGTTTATTGACCAATTCACGGGCGTTGCCTTCTTCTAAAAGTTCGGGGGTTATGGTTACATCGAGTGCAACGGTGAGGTCGGCTTTATTGGCTACTTGCCAACCTGGTATGTCCTCTGAAATGATTTCAACTTCTTCCAAAAGCACTTCAACCGATTCGTTTTCAATGCTGATTTGTGTTGACTTGTTCCTTTCGAGTTCGGCGATTTGTTTTTGGCTGAAGGAAGCAATGACATCAGCGGCGGCTTTCATTTTCTTTCCAAGTTTCTGACCGAGCAGTTTGAAATTGGCTTTCGCTTTTTTCTTAATCACGCCTTCGGTTTCGGTAATGAATTCAATTTCCTTAATGTTTACTTCCGAAAGAATTAAATCCTGAATTGCTGCAACCTGCTTTTGAAAGTTTTCATTCAAAACAGGAATCATGATTTTGTTGAGCGGCTGACGAACTTTGATGTTGACTTTTTTCCGTAGTGAAAGAACGAGCGAAGAAATATCCTGCGCCAACTGCATTCTTTCTTCCAAAGATTTATCAATTGCACTTTCATCAATCTTCATCCATTCTGAAAGATGAACTGATTCTGTTTTTTCTTTTCCGGAAACAGAATTTAAGTCGGTAAATAATCTTTCCGCAAAAAACGGAGAGATGGGCGCCATCAATTTGGAAATAGTAACGAGGCAGGTGTAAAGTGTTTGATATGCCGCAATCTTATCTTCAGTGTAATCACCTTTCCAGAATCTTCTTCTGCAGAGGCGCACATACCAGTTGCTCAAGTGTTCGTCAGTAAAATCCTGTATGGCGCGCGCTGCTTGCGTGGGTTCGTAATCATCAAAACTCTGCTGCACTGTTTTTACCAATGAGTTGAGCAATGAAATTATCCAGCGGTCAATTTCAGGCCTTTTGCTTAAAGGAATTTCTTCTTCCCTGAAAGTGAAATTATCAATGTTGGCGTAGAGCGCGAAAAAGTTGTAAGTATTGTAAAGTGTTCCGAAGAATTTGCGTTTCACTTCGTTGATGCCTTCGATGTCGAACTTTAGGTTGTCCCACGGTTGCGAGTTCGAGAGCATGTACCAGCGAGTTGCATCAGCGCCATGTTTATCTAAAGTTTCAAACGGATTGACTGTGTTGCCAAGGCGCTTGCTCATTTTGTTTCCGTTCTTGTCGAGCACGAGTCCGTTGCTCACTACATTTTTATATGCAACAGAATCGAACAGCAATGTTCCGAGAGCATGAAGCGTAAAAAACCATCCGCGGGTTTGGTCAACACCTTCGGCTATATAATCTGCAGGAAAACTTTTTTCAAATTGTTCTTTATTCTCGAATGGAAAATGTTGTTGCGCGAAAGGCATTGCACCACTATCGAACCATACATCAACAAGGTCTGCAACTCGCGTGAGTTTTTTTCCGGTAGAAGAAACAAACCAAATGCGGTCAATGTGTGGGCGATGTAAATCTTTCAATTCAGGTTCGAGTGCGGCTGCGCTGTAAGTGATTCCGAATTTTTTTGCATTCGCTTCTGACTCCAGAATTTTTTCTTTCAACTCTGCTTGAGAGCCAATGCACATTTGTTCGGTTTTATCTTCACTCATCCAGATTGGTAATGGCGTTCCCCAAAAACGAGAGCGCGATAAATTCCAGTCCTGCAAATTCTCCAGCCAATTACCAAAGCGACCGCTGCCTGTTGATTCTGGTTTCCAGTTGATAGTGTTGTTAAGTTCTACCATGCGAGCTTTTGCTGCAGTGGTTTTGATGAACCACGAATCGAGCGGATAATAAATCACGGGTTTGTCGGTGCGCCAGCAGTGCGGATAGTTGTGCTCGTATTTCTCAACCTTGAATGCCTTGTTCTCCTTCTTCAGCTTGATGCTGATGAGTACATCGGGCGATTCGTAGTTGGGGTCAT
>DMRR01000240.1:0-1533 GCA_003455275.1 Bacteroidota bacterium
GTTGCACTGGATGCTGATGGAAATATTGCTGCTGCCACTTCAACAGGAGGAATGACCAACAAACGGTTTGGCCGAATCGGTGATACTCCCATAGTTGGTTCAGGAACCTATGCGAACAACAAAACCTGCGCTGTCAGTTGTACCGGGCATGGAGAATATTTCATGCGGGCTGTGGTTGCCTATGACATTTCAGCTTTGATGGAATATAAAAAGTACTCTCTCAAAAAAGCATGCAACGAAGTAGTGAAGAAAAAATTAGTTACACTGAAAGGAGAAGGTGGACTGATTGCAATTGATACAAAGGGAAACATTGAACTCTGCTTCAATTCCGCCGGAATGTATCGAGGCTTTAAATCTTCTAGTGGAAAAAGTAAAATTGCAATCTATAAGTAGTTTGACATTCCCTAACCACTAACCACGAGCCATCAACTACTTATACATTACTTCCTTCACTACCTGAATCAGCTTTGCAGGGTTTGGAAGAAATGCCTCCACCAAAGTTGGAGCATAACTGAGTGAAGTATCTTGAGTAGTTACTCTTCTGATTGGGGCATCGAGATAATCGAAAGCATCTTTCTGAACACGATAAGTAATTTCAGTGCACACGCTTCCGAAAGGCCAGGCTTCTTCAAGAATCACAAGACGATTTGTTTTCATCACCGAGCGAATAATTGTATCGTGATCGAGAGGGCGAATGGTTCTCAAGTCAATTACTTCTGCTTCAATTCCATCCTTGGCCAGTTCATCGGCTGCTGCATTTGCAATCTTCATCATCTTGTTGAAGGAAACAATGGTAACATCTTTTCCTTCGCGCACCACATTTGCCAATCCGATTGGAATTAAATACTCTTCCTCAGGAACTTCACCCATATCACCGTACATCACTTCCGATTCGAAAAAACAAACCGGATCATTATCCCGAATTGCACTCTTCAGCAAACCTTTTGCGTCATAAGGATTGGAAACCGAAATCACTTTCAATCCCGGAACATTTGCCATCCAGCTTTCGAATGCCTGTGAATGTTGTGCACCAAGCTGACCTGCACTTGCACTTGGTCCGCGAAAAACAATAGGGCAGCCGAATTGTCCACCACTCATGCTCAAAATTTTTGCAGCACTGTTTACGATCTGGTCAAAAGCAAGCACTGCAAAATTCCAGGTCATAAATTCTACTACCGGGCGCACGCCGTTCATCGCAGCTCCCACCCCTATTCCGGCAAAACCTAATTCAGAAATCGGAGTGTCTATCACACGCTTCGAACCAAATTCCTCCAACATTCCCTGACTCACTTTATATGCTCCGTTATACTCTGCGACTTCTTCTCCCATCAGAAATACATTTTCGTCGCGGCGCATTTCTTCTGATAATGCTTCGCGAAGCGCCTGTCTGAATGCAATTTTTCTCATTGTCATATTATGATATTCTTATGAAGGGCGACAAATATAATCTTATGAGCATTTTAGAATTTTGATTTTAGAATTATGAATATTGTTTCATTTACACAAGATGAATCGAAAAAAGATTGTTGTTCT
>DMRR01000240.1:1820-3729 GCA_003455275.1 Bacteroidota bacterium
GGTGCAGGCATGAGTGCGGAGAGTGGATTAAAAACTTTTCGTGACAGTGATGGTTTATGGGAAAATCATAGAATAGAAGATGTGGCTACGCGGATGGCGTGGGAATCCAATATGCAACTGGTTCTTGATTTTTATAATCAAAGAAGGAAAGATGTTTTGAATGCTGAACCTAATGCAGGGCATAAAGCAATCGTGAAACTGGAAGAGAGATTTGATGTAACTGTTATCACGCAGAACATTGATGATTTGCACGAACGCGCCGGCTCTTCAAATGTCATGCATTTGCACGGCGAAATTTTAAAGGCCAGAAGCACGGCGGATTCTCACCTGTTATATGATTGGAGAAAAGATATTTCGCCGGGAGATATGTGTGAAAAAGGTTCACAGCTGCGTCCTCACATTGTTTGGTTTCATGAACCGGTTCCTATGATTGAGTTAGCTCAAAAAGAAACCACCAAAGCAGATATTTTAATTGTGGTCGGCACCTCGTTACAAGTTTACCCTGCTGCAGGGTTGATTCTATATGCTCCGCAGTTCGCTAAAAAATTTTTGATCGACCCTAAAATTCCTGATGTGAGTTATGTCCGAAACATTACCTGTATAGCCAGGAAGGCGAGTGACGGAATGGAAGCATTATTAAATGATCTCATGAACTAATGATCTATACAATGAATGAAGAAAAAAACCCATGGAAAATAAACGGAGAAAAAAAAATCTACTCCAACTCATGGATAGATGTCACTGAATATGATGTAATCAATCCTTCCGGTAATCCTGGAATATATGGGGTTGTGCATTATAAACAACTTGCAATTGGCGCTCTTCCTTTAGATGAAGAACACAATATTTATCTTGTTGGTCAATATCGATTCCCGTTAAATCAATACAGTTGGGAAATTCCGGAAGGAGGTGGAAAGCCTGATGTGGCGCCTGTTGAATCAGCAAAGCGTGAATTGAAAGAAGAAACAGGAATAGAAGCAGAAGTATGGACTCAGATACTTCAAACTCATACGAGCAACAGCGTTGCAGATGAATTTGGCGTCATTTTCCTTGCCCAAAAACTTTCATTCAAACAAGCATCTCCGGAGGAGACAGAGGTTTTTCAAATAAAAAAAATACATATAGATGAGGCCTGTCATTTGGTGAATAACGGAAAAATTACAGACAGCTTATCAGTAATGGCAATTCTGAAAGTGAAGCTGATGATTATTGAAGGGAAAATTAAGTAGGCAATCATTTTTCTACTCAAGCATTGTGAAACTCACCAATTGAATATTCAAATAGCATTTATTAAAAGCTTATTTCTCTAACTTGAAAATTATTTAATTGAAATTTATTTTAAAGATTTAAAAAAGTGATTTAAAAATTTTCACTCCATCAATATGATGTTGATCATGTGAATTCATTTCTTTTATTCATGATGAATTGTTTCGTGATAACCAATTATTAATTTAATAAGCTACCCAACCTTTTTGATTTAAGTTTTCGTTGTAATATTTATATAGTTAACAAATCAAGTTACCAATGAAAAAGATTTTCACTTCATTCATTATAGCATTAATTTCTTGTACAAATTCTTTCGCTCAACTTTGTTTTAGTTCCGAAATTGATTTTCGTACTGGGGTAAACTCAGTTGCTGCGTGCACCGCCGATTTTAACGACGATGGTTTTCCCGATATCGCTGTTGCAAACAAACAGGGAACAGTTTCTATTCTTCTCGGGAATGGTGCAGGAAGTTTTGGTGCCGAAACAGAATATACAGCTGGCGCGCTTCCTGTTTCAATTTGCGCAGCGGATTTCAATAACGATTCACTCATTGATCTTGCCGCTGCTCTTGCCGGACCATGGACAACAAACATTCTTACAGGTGACGGAACAGGAGCATTCAGTTCGGGCAGTTTTGTTGGTT
>DMRR01000251.1 GCA_003455275.1 Bacteroidota bacterium
AGGTTTTCCATGTCCTCATGAATATCAGCAACTGATTTTCCTTCGGCAACGGTGCGCACAATCACTCCGAAATTTTTCGGCCGAATACTTTCTACCAGTCGAAGCAATCTCTTTCTCTCTTCGCCTGAATTTAATTTTTTCGAAACAGTTACATAATTCGTAAATGGAATCAGCACAATGTATCTTCCGGCTAAACTCAAATCACAACTGAGGCGATGACCTTTCGAGCTGATTGGTTCCTTAATGATTTGCACCAGCACATTTTGTTTCTTCCCGAAGAGCGGACCAATGCGACCGGTCTTTAAAGTTTCCTGTTCGAGTTTAAAATCATTGAGCGTTCCGTCGGTTTGCCCGGCGAGTGCCATGTTGGTAAACTTCTGCACCGAACGCACCTGCGGACCGAGATCAGAGTAATGCAGAAAACCATTCTTGTGAAACCCGATATCAACAAAAGCTGCATTCAATCCCGGAAGAATTTTTTGCATCCTCGCAAGCACAATATCTCCGATAGAGAAAGATGAATTGAGTTGATCCTGATGAAGCTCAACTAAATGTTTATCTTCAAGCAGGGCAATTTCTACTCCGCTGTTTGTTGTCGCGTTTACAAATAATTCCTTTGCCGCCTGCGGTACAACAATATTTTTTCTCTGTTGCTTATCAGGAGAATCAGAATTTTTTTCGCTGGTATTGTCATCGGCCATCCACGCTTTCTTTTCAATATTCATAATCATAATAAATAAACTAAGGTCTCAGGAAATAAAGGAACATCCCGGACCCGGACTTAGCAGATTAATTGAAAGAGATAGTAGAGAATCTTTTAACGATTCTTCTTCTTATGGCGATTCTTGCGCAGCCTTTTCTTGCGCTTGTGTGTGGCCATCTTGTGTCTTTTTCTTTTCTTTCCGCTTGGCATAGCTTTTTAAGAATTTTTTATTTGGTTAATGTAAGTATCTAATTGTTGTTGAAATGAAGGAGATTTTTCCAGCGCCTTACATTTCTCAAACATTTTTATTGCATCTTGTTTTCTTCCTTTCGCCCGGTAAGCCTCTCCCAGATGAAAGTAAGCTTCTACATTCGAAGGGTAAAGTTTTATGGTTCGCTCTAATCTCGGAATTGCTTTATCTAACTGTCCCGATACAATTGCTAACCGCCCCAAAGTTACATTCATAAGTTCATTATCAGGGTCTTTTTGCTCAACTTCTTTTAAAATGGTTACGCCGCTCATTATGTTGCCGAGTCCGTTTATATAGCACATCGCCTGCAGAACCCGAACATTTTGATCTGTAGAATCGAAGCGAAAGACATTGGCATAACACTCAAAGGAATGAATGGCAGCAAATACACGGGCGGAACTGTCGCCGGTATTTTCCATTCCTATATAATAATAGTCAGCTGCATCGCGCCAGTTGTTTTTGTTTGAATCCAGCCGTGCGGCATCTTCCAGATAATGAGCGCTAACTATTAAATTTTGAGTTCGCGCCCAAAGTTGAGCAAGCTTTCTGCTGGCGCCGGGCTTGTCTTTTTTAGATGCGCCATCAGCTAGTTGGGATAGCAATGCAACTGAATCTTTTTGTTCTTTTGAAAGGTTTTCAGAAGCAAGTGAAAGAAGTTTTTCGAAAGTCATTGCGTTGTTTGTGCTTCCATTACTATGTGCGGAAGACATAGGAGTTTCGCCATTTTCTTTCACAAGAATTTTAGTGTCTCCAAATTCAAACAGCAACACAACAGTAACGATACCTGCAAGTGCTAATAGTATCTGCTGTATTCGTGTGTTACCCAAACCGTAAATGATTAACTAACTAAGCAACTCTTTTCGCTGCTGATTTTTTCACGCGCTCAACAAAAGTTTTTGCAGGCTTAAATGCAGGAATGAAATGCTCAGGAATAACGATTGCTTCATTGCGCGTGATGATGCGGCCAATTTTCTGAGCGCGCTTCTTCACAATGAAACTTCCGAAGCCACGGATATATACATTGTTTCCATCTTTCAATGATTCCTTGATCTCTTTCAGGAATGATTCGATTGAAATAAGAACATCATTTTTCTGAAGACCAGTTTTCTCTGAAACCTTTGTCACGATGTCTGCTTTTCTCATTGATCTGTTTTTTAACTTTTAATTTTAGGGAGGGCAAATGTAACCGAACATTTGAGAATGAAAACCAGAGTGTGACACGCTTTTAAAAACTATTTCTGTTTTCACAATTTCGATTCACCAATTTCGTTTCTGATAAAAAAAATTTTTTTCAGATGAAACAATTACAATTTGT
Organism: Bacteroidota bacterium; assembly: GCA_003455275.1. Lineage (GTDB taxonomy): Bacteria > Bacteroidota > Bacteroidia > Chitinophagales > UBA10324 > CAXBPY01. The sequence continues at coordinate 2,269 of DMRR01000251.1, forward strand.
GTTCTCCGTAGTGATTGTAATTTTAATTTCTTCGTGTTCGAAGAAAAGCGCTCTCCAGGAATTGATTGGCGAGGCGGATGTAGTAAAAGTATATATAGAAACCGGCGGACCCGTTCCGATGGTGCATTATGAAACGAATGACATTGATAAAATTAAAATGTGGAGCGGCTACATTGATGAAAAAACAAATGCAAGCGCAGATTGCCGCTACGAAGGAAAATTAATTTTCAAAGTGTATGAAGATTCAACTCTGATGCAATTCAGCCTTAAACCGGGTTGCGAACAGGTGAGTTACAAATTGAATGATACTCTGTTTGTGAAGAAGCTGACCCCTGAAGGAATCTCTTTTCTGAATGAGCTGAAGAAAATTCAGTAGCGAAAAGTTATGTGTAAATAGTTATTCGTTATTAGTAAAACAATCTTCAATCGCTGATTTCAGGTTTGAATATTTAAATTGAAATCCTGTTGCAAGAATTTTTTCTGAAGAGCAATTGCAATCATGAAAAAGGGTAGCAGCAAATTCTCCGGAAATAATTCGAAGCAACCACCCGGGGAGAGGCGATGGAATGGATTTTTTTTTCAAAACCTGTGCAAGTGTTCGAATGAATGCGGAATAAGTAACAGCGTGAGGAGAAGTTGCATTGAAAGCACCGTGCATATTTTCATTTTCGATCGAATGAATAAACAGTTCGCAAACATCATCCAGGTGAATCCAGCTCCAGTGTTGTGTTCCGGGAAGAAAGATCGGTTTTACAAAATACTTTAAAGGAAGAGATAACTCTTTTAATGCGCCATCATTTTTAGAAAGAACAATTCCCGCGCGCAATTGAACGGCACGAATTTTCAGCTCTTCTGCTTTTCTAGCTTCATTTTCCCAATCTGCACAAACCTGTGCAAGAAAAGTTTTACCCGGAGACGCATCCTCATTCAGCAGATCATCTTTACGATTGCCATAATACCCAATACCGGATGCAGACACAATTGATTTTACCTTGTTCGGAGTATATGAAAGAGCCCGCATCAATAATTTTGTTCCTTCCACTCTGCTGTTGTAAATATTTTTTTTAACAACATCATTCCATCGTTTCTCATATAGATTAGTTCCTGCAAGATGAATAATTGCATCCGCGTTTTCGAAGGAAGAAATATCAAGTTCCTTTTTTTCAATATTCCACGCGAAGGAAGGAACAACACTATTCTTTTTTGTTCTGGATAAATGGTGAACCTCATATCCGCGCGACAAAAGAATTTCTGTCAATCGTTTCCCGATTAGTCCTGATGCGCCGGTGATAAGAATAGTTTTCAAGAATGAAATGAAGGGTCAAAGGTGAAAAGCGAATAATACAATTACAACTCTCCTATATGGAATATGCATTTCATTTTCTCTTTTGCAGTGAAGTTTCCTTCGATTAGTTTTATTCTTTGAACCGTACAATAAATCCGCACAATATTTGTTAAAGTTACCAGCCCAATGACCAACGATTCCTACAGCGCTCTCCTTTTAAAACTTGATGCCTTTATCCGGAAGTATTATATCAATCAGCTGATGAAGGGGACAATTCTTTCAGTTGCGCTGATTGTGGCTGCGTTGTTGTTGGCAACGATTTCTGAGTACTTCTTTTATTTTTCTTCAATGGTGCGAGCCATTATTTTTTGGTCGCTTATTGCCTCAGCATTATTTGTTCTGGTTCGTTGGGTTGTGTTTCCGCTGGTTCATTACTTCCGGCTCGGAAAAATTATTTCACACGAAGAAGCGGCACACATTGTTGGAAATCATTTTGCGGATGTGCAGGATCGACTGCTCAATATTCTCCAATTAAAACAGCAGGCCCTCTCCTACTCTGATGCTTCGCTGATTGAAGCTAGTATTAATCAAAAAGCTTCTTCGTTGCGGCCGGTATCTTTTACCGGTGCAATTAACCTTTCGCTCAACAGGAAGTATCTGCGCTATGTCCTGCCGCCTGTTATGGTTTTTGTTTTTATGCTGTTTGCTGCACCAAACATTCTTCGCGAAAGCGCGACTCGCCTGCTTCATAACCAGACAGCATTTGAAAAGAAGGCACCTTTTCAGTTTGTTATTCAGAATAAACAACTGAAAGCAATTCAGTTTGAAGATTATGAAATAAATGTAAAAGTTGTGGGCGAAGCGTTGCCCGACGAAGCATTCATTGTTTATGACGGATATCCATACAGGCTGGAGAAAAAAGATAAAAATATTTTCACATACCGATTCTCGAGACTGCAATCCTCTGTTAATTTTAATTTCAACGGCGGAGGCTTTGACTCTAAGCTTTATCATCTTGATGTGCTCGCAAAACCTGTGATACTGAAATTTGAAACAGATCTTGAATATCCATCTTATATAGGAAGAGCAAATGAGTCTCAGCGGAATATTGGCGACCTCACCGTTCCACAAGGAACCAAAATCAAGTGGAGGTTTGAAACAAAAAATGCAAACAATATTTCTTTCCGAACTGCTGATTCAACAATCGATTCAAGAAACGAAGGAAACAGTTTTTATTTTTTTGAAAAAAGAATGTTAAAGGATTTTGCATACACACTTCTACTGTCGGGCAATCAGTTGAATAATGCAGACTCGGTGAAATATAATATAACAGTAGTGCTCGACCAGTTCCCACAGGTAAGTGCAGCACAAATGCAAGACAGCATGATGCTTAAGGTCTTCTATTTCGCGGGAGAAGTTTCTGATGATTATGGCTTGAAAAAGCTTACTCTGAACTACCAGATTCAACACGAAGATTCCGGTAAGAATTCACCAAATGCTTTGCCAGTACAGATTTCAAAGGAAAAGAATCAGCACTTCTCTTATGTCTGGGATATATCTTCCCTTCAGCTTAAACCGGGAGACAGGCTGGATTATTACTTTGAAGTTTGGGACAACGATGGTGTAAATGGAAGCAAATCATCGCGTTCGCAGGCAATGGTTTATCAGATGCCTTCTGTCAAAGAATTAGAAAAACAAACCGAAAAGAACAATGATGAAATAAAGGACAAGCTTCAAAAATCGCTCGAGAGCGCAAACCAGCTTTCAAATGAATTTCAAAAATTGAATGATGAATTGTTAAACAAGAAAAACCTTGGGTGGGAAGACAAGAAAAAGATAGAAGATCTTTTGAACAAACAGAAGAATGTGATGAACGACATTCAGAATGTGCAGCAAAAGATGAATGAAAATGCACAGAAGCAAAATGACTTTCAAAACTTCAGTCCCGAGTTGAAAGAGAAACAAAAACAACTTCAAGATCTCGCCAACCAGGTGCTTACTCCTGAAATGAAAGATATGATGAAAAAGCTGCAGGATATGCTCGACAAGCTGAATAAAGATAACGCTATGGATCAGCTCCAGAATCAGAAAATGAACAATGATGAGTTGCAGAAAGAGCTGGACCGCATGCTTTCGCTTTTTAAAAAATTGGAGTTTGAACAAAAGATGGAAGCCACAAAAGACAAGCTGGACAAGCTTTCTGATGAACAGAACCAACTGAGCAAGGAAACCGAACAGACAAAGGGAGACAACAAAGAACAGCAATCGAAGCAGGATTCATTGAACAAAAAGTTTGACGACATCAAGTCAGATTTAGACAAACTTGATTCTCTTAACCAACAGCTTGATAGCCCCGAGGAACTACCAAACACCGATCAGCAACAACAGGAGATTTCAAATGATCAGCAGCAGGCAGGAAATGACATGAAGAAAAACCAAAACAGCAAGGCAAGCAAAAGCCAAAAGAGTGCTTCAGATAAAATGAAACAGATGGCCGATCAGATGCAAAGCATGATGGACGGCATGGAACAACAGCAGAATGAAGAAGACATGCAGGCAATTCGACAGATACTTGATAACCTGGTAAAGATTTCTTTCGACCAGGAAAAGCTGATGGATGAAGTAAAAAATACTAATATTTATAACCCGAAATACCTTCAGATCATGAAAGATCAAAAAGATTTGCAGGATGATATTTCGATGGTTGAAGACAGTATTCAGGAATTAAGTAAGAGGCAATTTCAAATAAAAAAATATGCCGATGAACAGATTTACATAATAAATAAAAACTCGGCAGATGCAATAAAAAACCTTGAAGCCAGAAACCCATCTGCCGGTGCAAGCAATCAGCAGTTTATTATGACAAGTATTAATAACCTTGCTCTTATGTTTGATGAGGTAATGCAGCAAATGCAGATGCAAATGCAAAGCGAAAGCAAAATGCCCGGAAAGGGTATGTGCAACAAACCCGGAGGAAACGGAAAGCCTAAACCGGGGTCGCTCTCTCAAATGCAAAAGCAGCTGAATGATAAGATGAACGAAATAGGCGAACAACTCAATGGCCAAAAGCCAGGTCAAAAACCAGGGCAGAAGCCCGGAGGTCAAGGGCAGGGCGGACTTACCAGCGAGCAGGCTGCACAACTGGCCTCGCAACAAGCACAAATTCGCGAAGCACTTCGACAACTTAATGATCAGATGAACAAGGACGGAAAAGGTTCCTTGGGAAACCTTGGCGATTTGCAGGATCAAATGGAGCAGACAGAAAAGGAGTTATTAAACAAGGAACTGAATTTCGAAACGCTTAAACGCCAGCAGGAAATTCTAAATAAGCTGCTTGATGCGGAGAATGCAGAACGCGAGCGCGATCAGGACAACAAACGCGAAAGCCAAAGCGGCAGCGATATTTCAAGGCCCATCCCTCCTTCTATTGAAGAGTATTTAAAAAAGAAACAAGCCGAACTTGAGCTATATAAAACAGTACCTCCCGATTTGCTGCCTTTCTATAAAAGTTTAACAGAAGAATACTATAAAAGCTTAATCAAGTAATTACATTTGCTCCCTATGATTTCCACCTCTAACACAAAAGCAGATATTGAGCTCCCCTCCCGCTTAGACAGCATGCTTCGTGTCGAAGCAATGATTGATGATATAGGCGTGACTATTGGCGCCTCTGAGGAAGTTCGCGCCAATATGCAGGTTGCGGTTGGTGAAGCGGTGAAAAATGCCATTGAATTCGGAAATCAAAGCGACGCCTCAAAAAGCGTTTTACTTTCGGTTGAAAAGAAGGAAGGCGAAGTCAT
>DMRR01000122.1 GCA_003455275.1 Bacteroidota bacterium
AAGAAATGCCATATGCAAGTGAATAAAACAATATGGCACCTGCCCCTATGTATGCAGGTGAGAGCAACGCGAGCAACATGTAACCAGCGTGTGCAATGCTGGAGAAAGCAAGCATCCGCTTCAAACTTTTCTGTTGAAGAGCAGTGATGTTTCCAACGAACATGGTGATGATAGCCACTGCCCAAATAACCATGCTCCATTCATCAGACAGAGGAGTGAAACAGAAACTGAACAAACGATAGAATGCTGCGAACGAAGCAATCTTTCCAACCGTAGCAAAGAATGCAGTGACAATCGTAGGTGCGCCTTCATAAACATCGGGAGTCCAGAAATGGAAGGGAGCAGCAGCAACTTTGAAAAGCAATCCAACTAATAGCATTAACACACCACTAAGAAGAATGTAATTGGTTGCGGTGCCATTTGTTTTAACGAAGGAAGCAATTGCTGATAAATCAAATGAAGCTGTGGCGCCATAGATGAGCGCAATTCCGAAGAGGAGAAATCCGGTTGAAAAAGATCCCATAAGGAAATATTTCATTGCGGCTTCGTTCGAAGCAAGCTCTTTCTTTTTTAATCCGGCAAGAATGTAAAACGAGAGAGAAAGAATTTCCACACCAAGAAAAAGCATCAGCAGGTTGGTGTATGAAACCATCACCACGGCGCCGGCAAGTGCAAACACAATTATGGTAAGCACTTCAGATAAATAATGATCGTGCTCTTTCATAAACCGATTGTAGAATAAAATTAATATTCCTCCGAGAGCGAGGCACACTGCACTGAAGGCAACTGCATAATTATCTTCCACCATCATGTGATGAAAGAATGGATGTGAAGTATTCCAGTAAAGCGTATTGAATACAAGCGCAGCAATAATTCCAATGGCAGAAATAAGAGTGGTAATTTTTCCGTACTTATAAATGCTTCCGAAAAGATTAAGCATACCTGTAACAGTGAGGGCAACAATTACATTCATATTCCGGCAATGTTTGAATGATTAGAAATCATTTGTAGCAAATTATTCACTGAGCTTTCAGAAATATTCAGAATCAGATTAGGAAGAATACCAAGAATAAGAATGAGCAGAACGAGTTTGTAGGAAATTATTTTTTCAGTCAAAGTCATTGGAGAAACACTTCGGCTTGCTTCTGAAATTTCTCCGAAGAACACATGACGATACAAACGCAACATATAAACTGCTCCAAGAATAATAGTGAGTCCTGCAAGCAATGCTGCCCACATGTTCCAATTGTAAACTCCGAACAGCAATAAAAATTCTCCTACAAATCCATTGGTAAGCGGAAGCCCCACGCTTCCGAGCATAACGATAGCGAACACAACAGCGAGTTGTTTTTCTACTGAAGCAATTCCACCGAATGCATTCATCAATCTTGTTCCGCTTCTTCTTTCCAATAAATCAATGAGGAAGAAAAGTGCAACTGCATTCACCCCATGATTAAACATTTGCAAAAGCGCTCCCTGAATTCCTTGTGTGTTCATGGAAAAAATTCCGGCGGCGATTAAACCAACATGTGCAAGTGAAGAGAATGCAATCAAAGTTTTTAAATCATTCTGACGCATCGCAATCACGCTTCCGTAAATGATTCCGCAAATACATAGTGCAATAGCGAGCGTGTTCCATTCGGCAACAGCAGCGGGACAAACAGGAAGCACAAAACGAATCAATCCATACAATCCCATTTTCAGCATGATGCCTGCAAGAAGCATGGTGCCCGCGGTTGGCGCGGTAGTGTAGGTGGAAGGTTGCCAACTGTGAAAAGGAAAAATCGGAATCTTAACAGCGAACGCGAGAAAGAATCCCCAAAAGATAAATGTTTGTTGCGATGTGGTAAGTGAAAGTTTATAGAACTCAGAAATTTCGAAAGTGTGATTGCCCGGAGTTTGCAAATACAAATAGATAATCGCTACCAGCATAAATAAACTTCCAGCGAGTGTGTAAATAAAAAACTTGAGAGTGACTGCAATTCTGTTTTCGCCACCCCACATTCCACAGATGAAATAAATTGGAATGAGCGCAACTTCGTAACTCACATAAAAAAGGAAAGCATCCTTTGCCAAAAAAGCACCGAGCATTCCTGCCTGCATCAGCAGAATGAGTGAGTATAAAATATTTGAGTTTTGTTTTTCACTTTGAAGAGAAGAGAAAATAATAATTGGTGTGAGCAGGGTAGTGAGCAACACAAGTATGAGTGATATACCATCAATGCCAAAATGAAGATTTATCCCGAAAGAAGGAATCCATGAGTGATTGAAATCTTCTACCACCCAATCCTGATTGTGATAATGGAAAGTAAGAATAATCGAAACTGTAAGAGTTAGAACGGAGCCAACCAAAGCTGTATATCCTGCTTGCTTGCCTTTCAGAAATAACACAATAGCCATAAAAACAATTGGTATAAGAAGCAGCATTAAAATGTGTGAACTCATTCAGGAAATTTGCGCGCGCTAAACTAAAAGGGATTTGAAGAAAAGGAAATGAGAACGGTTGGATTTACTCATTGCATTATGTCATTTGAGAAAATATTCTTTCACCAATTTTGGACTCAATTCTATATTTGAAAAGTTAAAATAATTTATGCTTGATCTTTTTGAAGTTTTATTGAATCAAAATTTGGATTGTAAAGTTTATGTTGAATATATGACTGCATACAGAATGGGTGGATTCAATAAAAGAAACAGAGAACCGTTCTCACAAGATTTTTCTAATTTACTTCTACAAGAAAATTATAGCAAAGTTGACCTCAACAATTTGAGAGAAAAATATTCTCTAAGAGATTTGACTCAAGGCAATATTGATTTACTCCTTCATAATATTCAATTGGATTCTCGTATTAAATCTTAATAAGGTTTTTTGAAATTCTTTTCGTGGAATTAATATCATTGAATAATTGATAAAATATCTGATTGGAATTAAATCTCATCACATCGGAGCGAGCGCAAAAAATAGTATCGCCACAATTCCAATTACCATCA
>DMRR01000226.1 GCA_003455275.1 Bacteroidota bacterium
TTCAGTTTTGTTTTCGAAGGACTGGATTCTGCAGGCGGGCATTCTCAACTCCCCGTGTTTCTGTCCGAAACAGTGAGCGACTATTACTACCGCGCACAACCGAAACAGGAAAAGGAAATTATTCTCGCCTCCAAAATTACCGGAGCGAAAAACCAAAGCATGGCTCAATTCACCGGCAGCATGTATCAAGAGATAGATGTGTATGAAAATATTTTTTCGCTTTTCAAAACAAATTTTACCAGCCCGCTGGCTGATAACGGACTGTTCTGTTACAAGTATTACATCATAGACAGCGCGCAAACTGAAAATGGAAAATCATACGAGTTAAAATTCAAACCACGCCGCCCATCAGAAAACACCTTCGCTGGTTTCTTTTGGGTAGACAGTACATCATTTGCAATTACAGAAATTGAAATGACTCTATCCTCAAAGGCAAATTTGAATTTTGTAAAAAGTGTTTTCATTCATCAGCGTTTTGAAAAAGTGCGAAGCCAAAAGTTTATGCTGAGTGTGAATGAAGTAACCATTGCAATCAATCTGCCTAATAAAAATTTCAATGTTCTGGCCCAGAAATATTCTTCTTATAAAAACATTGTAGTAAATGATAATACTATTCACGAAAAGTTTGGAGATAAAATGACTGTCAGGCTGGAAGGAAAAGTGCTGGATAAGAACGAGGCATATTGGGAAACAGCACGGCACACACCCCTTACTTCAAGCGAAGAAAAAACATATGCAATGATGGACTCTCTGCTCAATAGCCGGGCATACAAAAATTATTATTCGGTGTTCAACACACTCGGCACCGGCTACCTCACTAAAAGTTTATTTGAGATCGGTCCGTTTTACAATTTCTACTCGAAGAATAATGTGGAAGGAACTCGTTACCGTTTCGGGTTGCGCACCAGCAATAAATTCAGCACAAAGCTGATGCTCTATGGTTACGGAGCTTACGGCAGCGGCGATGCGCGCTGGAAATACAATGCAGGATTTCTCTACATGCTCGGCAAATCGCCGCGCCAAACGGTGAGCGCTGATTTCATTCGCGACTATGAGTATGGCAGTGACCAATTCAATGAATTGGGAAGCGACAATGTGTTTGCTTCTTTTTTCAGGAAAGATGTCCCGAGAAAAATTGTATGGATGCAGGGTGAAAAATTTATTTATGAAAAGGAGTGGGCCAGTGGTTTCAGCAACAAAATCATTTTGCAGCACCGCATGCTGCTGCCTTCGTGGAATTATTCTTTCACTCCGCAGAATGAAAATGAGGGGCTCACCAATCAACCCATCACGCTGAGCGAAATCACTTACTCCGCACGCTATGCATGGCAGGAGAAATTTTATATGGGAGAATTTCTGCGCACAAGCATGGGCAGCAAGTACCCAATTGTAGAGATGCGATACACGCGCGCACTGAAAAATGTTTTGGGCGGAACACTCAGCTATCAAAAACTTTATGTTGAAGTGAACGACAAAATCAATTTGAAATTTTTCGGCCGCTTTGAATACAACATCGCAGCCGGAAAAACTTTCGGTACTCTTCCATATCCGGCGCTGGATGTGGCGCACGGAAATGAAACTTACTACTGGAGCAATTCTTCTTTTAACGGAATGAACGATTATGAATTTGTCACGGATCACTACGCGAGCATTATGCTCACCCAACACTTCGGAACTTTCCCCTTCCGATATGTGCCGCTCATGCGCAAGCTGAAGTGGCGCTCGCTTGTGACTGCGCGCATGTTGTGGGGCGGAATGAGCGCCGCAAATATTTCTGCGAACTCAGGTAACTCTATTCAGTTTCCTTCTTCAGTTCCTTATCTGGAAGCAGGTGCAGGAGTCGAAAATATTTTCCGCTTCCTGCGAGTGGATGCTTTTTGGAGATTGACTTATCGTGAATTGCCCGATGCTACTTTGTTTGGAGTGAGAGCGAGTGTGCAATTTGGTTTCTGAACCACATAGTTCATATAGAGACATAGGAATACAATTTAACTTTTTATTGAAACAACCATGTTCTTATGTAGTTAAATTATTTGCGGTTTCATTTGCCCCATGCAACCCAGGCAAATTCGTATTGAAGACTATTCGTATCAGTTACCTGAAGAAAGAATTGCGCAGTATCCATTGGTGGAGCGCGACACCTCGCGGCTGTTGGTTTACAGAGGTGGAAATATTTCGGAAAAAATTTTCAATCAGCTTTCAGAAATTCTTCCTGCAGAAACATTGCTTGTGTTCAACGACACAAAGGTGATTCATGCGCGAATGTTTTTCACCACGCAATCAAATGCAACTATTGAAGTGTTTTGCCTCGAACCTGTTTCTCCGGTCACTGATTTGCGTCTTGCAATTTTCACTCACGAGCCAACCGTATGGCGCTGCTTAGTTGGCAATGCAAAACGATGGAAGGAAACAGAAGTGCTGGAGAAAAGAATTTCTCTCGGCTCTGCCGGGACAGAAATTCTTCTAAAAGTTTTTTTAGAGAAGCGCGAAGACGAAACTTTTCTGGTTCGCTTTGAATGGAACAATGCTGAAATAAGTTTTGCTTCGGTGATTGAAGCGGCTGGATTGGTTCCGCTGCCGCCCTACATGAAGCGCAGTGCCGACAGAAAAGATGATTCAACTTATCAAACCATCTACGGACATCAGGATGGTTCAGTGGCTGCGCCTACTGCGGGACTTCATTTTACTGAGAAAGTTTTTCAGTCGCTGAAAGAAAAAAATATTTCGCCTGCATTTCTCACACTGCATGTAGGTGCCGGAACTTTTCGCACTGTGAAATCAAAAACACTGGAGAACCATCCGATGCACGGCGAGCGCATTTATGTGAACCGCGATTTTATTCTGCGATTGCTTGAGCAAGTGAAGAATAAAAAACCGATTGCAGCGGTTGGAACTACTTCGCTCCGCACTATCGAGAGCATTCATTGGTTTGGAGTAAAACTGATTGGCGGCGATAAGAGTTTTGAATTACAGCAGTGGGAAGTTTATGATTCGCTGATGGAGAAAAATATTTCTACAGAAAAATCGCTTCGCGCGCTGCTGAATTTTCTGGATGAAGAAAATAAAAATGAGTTCAGTGCATACACACACTTGCTCTGTGCACCATCGTATCAGTTTCAGTTATGCGAAATTCTGCTTACCAATTTTCATCTTTCACAAAGCACATTGCTTTTACTTGTCGCTGCATTTGTGGGTGATGACTGGAAAAAGATTTATGACTATGCGCTGGAAAACCGGTTTAGGTTTTTGTCTTATGGAGATTCCTCCATTCTCTTTCGTAAGATGTGAATGAATTGTTTAAAACATTTCTTCTCTGTAAAATCGTCAATTGTCGCATAGTGTGGAGATTAGATTTGCGCCCGACAAAAAATTATGTCTGACATTATAACCCTTCTTCCTGATTCGATTGCCAACCAGATAGCTGCCGGTGAAGTGATTCAACGACCTGCAAGTGCCGTGAAGGAAATGTTGGAGAACAGTATTGATGCCGATGCTACTGAAATTAAACTTATCATTCGTGATGCAGGCAAAAGTTTGATTCAGGTAATTGATAATGGTAAAGGAATGAGCGACACCGATTCTCGAATGAGTTTTGAGCGTCATGCTACTTCTAAAATTAAAAACATTGACGACCTTTTTCGCATACGCACTATGGGATTTCGCGGTGAAGCGCTTGCGAGCATTGCTGCAGTTGCACAGGTAGAATTACGGACAAGATTGAAAGGCGATGAGGTGGGAACAGAAATTCTGATTGAGGGCAGCGAGGTTCTGAAGCAGGAAACAATAAGCTGCGCTGAAGGAACTTCATTGTCTGTAAAAAATCTATTTTACAATGTTCCGGCGCGTAGAAATTTTTTGAAGAGCAATCCTGTTGAAACCCGGCATATCATTGATGAATTCACGCGAGTGGCACTTGCAAATCCTCACATTCATTTTTCGCTTCATCACAATGGAGTCGAAGTGTTTCATCTCAAACAGGGGAATCTTCGTCAGCGGATTGTCGGACTGTTTGGCCACAATTACAACGAACGCCTGGTGCCTATTGAAGAAAAAACTTCTGTCACCAATATCATTGGTTTCATAGGAAAACCGGACGCTGCCAAGAAAACGCGGGGCGAACAATTTTTATTTGTAAACAACCGCTTCATCCGAAGCAGTTATCTCAATCATGCAATCACCAGCGCATTTGATGAAATACTGCCTGATAATTCTTTTCCTTTCTATGTTTTGTTTCTTGATATAGACCCGGCGCGGATTGATATCAATGTTCATCCAACCAAGCAGGAAATAAAATTTGAAGACGAGCGCATTATTTATGCTTTCATTCATTCGAGCACCAAGCGGGCACTGGGGAAATATTCGGTAACTCCTTCGCTCGATTTTAACAATGAATCTTCTTTTGACAGGATGGAAAGTTTTTCGCGGCCGAAGAACGAACTGGTTGTTGAGCCCAATCCGATTGTTGATGCTGATTATTCTCCATTCAAAAAAGAAAACGACGCCCGCTCATTGTCTAATCTCAAAAGCTGGAAGAACCTTTATTCTGATTCAAGAAAGGGAGAAGATGTGGCTCTGCTGCCGGATGCCGAAAATGATTTCAGACAAACAACATTTGTAATTCCAAGCCGATGGGAAACCGCGCCAGAGGAGCAAACGCTTATTAATTCTGAAGAAGAAAAAACTTCGGCGCCGGTTCAGCTGCACGACAAATACATATTGAGCAACATTAAATCAGGGTTTATTCTCGCAGACCAACAGGCAGTGCATGAGAGAATATTGTATGAAAAATACCTGAAGCAGTTGAATGAAAATGCCGCTCCTTCACAACAACAATTATTTCCGCAAACACTTCGATTGAATGCGCCCGACTTTGAAATTGCAAAAGAAATTATTGCTGATATCCGGATGCTTGGGTTTGATGTGCAGGAATTCGGCAATACTGATTTGGTAATTCACGGAACTCCCTCTGATCTCGTAAACAAGGATGCATCAAAAATTCTTGAAGAAATTATAGAAGGATATAAACAGAATATGCAATCGCCAAAGCTCGATAAACGAGAGGAACTTGCGTTTCAAATGGCAAGGCAAGCCAGTATAAAAAATGGCACCAGGCTAAGCGAACGCGAAATGAACAACCTGCTCGATGAATTATTCGGTTGCGAGAATCCATCCTTCACTGCCAGCGGACGACCCACTTTCATTACCTACCATCTTCGCGATATTGAGAAACTTTTTGAGAAGACTGATTAAATATTTTGATTTCATTTTCGTCTATATCATTCTTATTGTTTTTAAACTGAAAGAGAAATTATGAGCGACTTCCGTCCTTCCCGTTTCCAGGTTTTGCCAATGGTGATAAAGAATTTGCTCATCATTAACGGCCTGATGTTTCTCGCTACGATCGTAGTGCAAAACACATATCATATTGATTTAACTGACTATCTCGGCCTTCGGTTTTTTACTTCTGATTTTTTTCGGCCGCATCAACTGGTGTCGCACATGTTTATGCACGGAAATTTTCTGCACATCTTTTCGAATATGTTTTCGCTGTGGATGTTCGGAAGCGTGCTTGAAAATGTTTGGGGACCTAAAAGGTTTTTAATTTTTTATATGGTATGCGGAATTGGCGGCGCGCTTACACATCAGGCGGTTTCAGGTTACGAAATCTATCAGGCACATCAATTAGCGAATGAGTTTTCAGCAAGTCCTGATGCGGCAAATTTTTATTCGATCATGCAAGACTTCAGCAAGTATTTTGATCAATCATTTCTTGATAATGCAAATGCAACACTTGCCGGATTACAAAATGAGCCACACAATGCACTTTACATTTCGCAGGCGAAAGAAATCCTTAGCGCCATTCCTTCTGCATTAGCCGATGTTCCGGTGATAGGCGCTTCCGGTGCTGTGTTCGGTGTGTTGCTTGCGTTCGGAATGTTGTTCCCGAACACTTATCTCTACCTCATGTTTCCTCCGATTCCAATCAAGGCAAAATATTTTGTGATTCTTTATGGTGCGTTTGAGCTGTATGCGGGTTTCACCGGAACAGAAAGTGGCGTTGCACATTTTGCTCATCTTGGCGGCATGTTGTTTGGCTTTATTCTTATTAAATTCTGGAACAGAAATAACCGTAGAACTTTTTATTGAGGACAATATTCGAAGCCGGTTTGCAGTTTGTATTTCACAGTTAAATTTTTTCCGAATAGAATTGAACCCTGAATAATGGAGCAGGATAATTTTTTAATTCGCGAAATCAGAAATGCCTTTTCTCCAACCGGGAAAATGATATCAAGAATTATCATCATTAATGTGGTGGTGTTTCTCGTGCTCCGGATTTTATCGCTTGCATTTTTTCTTTCAGGAAATCAATATGACACAGATGAAACACAGCGATGGCTGGGCGTGCCATCAAGCTTTTCTCAATTACTGATGAAGCCGTGGACCATAGTCACCTATGCCTTTACCCAGTATGAATTCTTTCATATACTCTTCAATATGCTGTGGCTGTATTGGCTGGGCATGATTCTCACGGAATATCTTGGCAATAAAAAAATTCTTCCGGTATACATGATGGGAAGCTGGGCGGGAGCGGCGCTTTATATTTTGAGCTACAATATTTTTCCGGTATTCAAATCGCAGGTAGAATTTAGTTATGCTATTGGAGCTAGCGCAGGAGTAATGGCAATCATTGTTGCTACTGCAGTATTACTTCCCAATCATCCAATCATGCTTTTCATTTGGCAAATCCGGCTTAAGTGGTTAGCAGTTGCTTTTGTGGCTCTTGATTTATTGGGCATCAGCAGCGATGGAAATGCCGGAGGCCATATCGCCCATCTCGGTGGTGCGCTTTTCGGATACCTGTACATTGCTTCCTACCGAAATGGAACAGATTTATCCCGGGCATTTAATAAGGTTGCTGATAGTGTGGTTTCAATTTTTTCCGGAAGAAGAAAAATGAAAGTAACCTACACTAAGAACACATCTCAAAAATTTTCTGCAGAAAAAAAGAAAGACGAACAATATCAAAAAAGGATTGACTCTATTCTGGATAAGATTTCACAATCAGGATACGAAAGTTTAACTGCACAGGAAAAAGAAATTCTATTTAAAGCAAGCAAGGATAACAATTGAGAAAACTGCTTACATTTTTAAGATGGGTCATGATCATCTTTTCGGTGATATGCGCATTGAGCATGGTTATTTGCCTTTGCTCGGTTTATTTTCCTCCGGGCAAGGCGTGGCTTGTTGCATTCTTCGGGCTGTTCTTTATTCCTCTTCTCATTCTGAATTCTGGGCTCGGAATTTTTTGGGTAGTGGTTCGCATTCGCCATGCTATCATTCCGCTCATTGGACTTTTGGCTTCTGTTCCACTTATCATCAACACATTTGGATTTCATTTCTTTTCTAAAAACGAAAAGGATGAACCCGGAAGAAGCGTAAAACTGCTAAGCTTCAATTGTCGCAATTTTGATTTGTATAACTGGCAGCACAACAGTGACACGAAAAAAAATATTTTCAGAATGCTAATGGATGAACAGCCGGATGTTGTTTGCTTCCAGGAATTTTATACAAGCGATGAGTACAAAGGATGGAATACAATAAAAGACTTGACCGAAAAACTTAAGATGCCCTATCATTATTTTTTTGTTTCGAACACAGTTGAGGCACATCAATGGGGGATTGCAACATTCAGCCGGTATAAAATTATAAATTCAGGAACGGTAGACCATAACGGAAGAGATTCGCGGGCGTGTGTGTTCACCGATTTACAAATTGATTCTAATGTTGTTCGTGTTTACAATCTGCATTTGCAGAGCAATCATCTTTCATACAGCGATTACAATGCAATTGATCTGGCAGATGATACTTCGCTCAACATAAATTCAGGAACCAGCATTTTGAAAAAGATGAAGCACGCTTATGTAACACGCGGCAAACAAGTACAAATGATTGCGAAGCACGCTCAGTCTTCTCCTTACCCTGTAATTATTTGCGGCGACCTCAATGATGTTCCTTCATCTTTTGCCTATCACGAATTGAGAGGTAACAGGCAAGACGCCTTTCTAAAAAAGAGCTGGGGAATTGGATTTACTTATGATTATTGGTTGCCGCTTTTCAGAATTGATTACATTTTTGCTGACCCGAAATTTCATATCAACAGTTTCAAAACCGGTAACGAAGATTTATCAGATCATTATCCGGTCTCTGCGTCCTTCACATTAAATCAAAAATAGAAGCCGGCGCTTATTGATTCCTTAGTTCCAGCAAAGCGACATTTTCGATATGATGTGTGTGCGGAAACATATCTACCGGCTGAATTTTCATTAATTCATATTGTGAGGATAACATTTGAATATCTCTTGCCTGCGATGCAGGATTGCAGCTCACATAAATTATCCGCGGACAACCGCATTGTACAATTTCTCTCACAACATCCGGGTGCATGCCTCCGCGTGGCGGATCGGTGATGATTACATCCGGCTTTCCATGTTCAGAAAAAAATTGTGGTGTCAATACTCTGCGCATGTCGGCGGCAAAAAACTTTGTGTTGTTGATTCCATTTAGTTGTGCATTTAGCCGCGCATCAATAATTGCATCTTCCACCTGCTCAATACCTATTACCTCTCGAGCCTTCTTTGCTATGAATAAGGCAATGCTGCCGGTGCCGGTATATAAATCATAAACCAATTCATCGCCGCTGAGCTGGGCAAAATCGCGGGTAACCTTGTAGAGATTGTATGCTTGTTCAGGGTTAGTTTGAAAAAAAGATTTTGCGCTGATACGAAACTGAAGGCCCTCCATTTCTTCTGTGATAAAATTTTCACCGCGATAAGTAATTACTTCCTGATCAAAGATGGTGTCATTCACTTTGGTGCTGATGATGTATTGAAGCGAGGTGATTTGCGGAAAATTATTTTTCAGTTCATCAAGCAACGGAAACATCCACTCATCTTTTTTTTCACCCGCCACCATAATCACCATGAATTCCCCTTTTCGATTGTTGCGAACAATCAGGGTTCGTAAAAAACCTTTCTTGTTCCAATTGTCATAAAATGATAAGCCATTTTTTACAGCAAAATTTTTCACACATAATCTAATCTGATTAGATGGCGCGGGCTGAAGGAAGCATTCTTCCAAATCCAATACTGTTGTAAAATTTCCTGAAACATGAAACCCGAGTGCAGGAACAGGCTTGTAGGTATCTGAATTAAATTCTTCTTTAGAAACCCAGGCTCGGTCAGCAGCAGAGTAATCAAGTTTGTTTCTATAGAATTTTTGATTCGTAGAACCAATGATGGGAAGGATTTCTTTCGGATGAACTTTGCCAATTCGCTCAAGCGAATCAATTACTGATTGTTGCTTGTATTTTAATTGTGATGGATAATCCAGAAACTGCCATTTGCAGCCACCGCAAAATCCAAAATGTTTACAGAAAGATTCTATTCGATCTTCGGAAGGATGAACTAAGGTTTCTACACTTGCTTCCATCCAGTCTTTTTTTGATTTGTGAACTTTAATGTTCACCACATCACCGGGAACTGCGCCATCAATAAATGCAACCTTTCCATTAATTCGTGCTATGCTTTTTCCCTCATTTGCATA
>DMRR01000055.1 GCA_003455275.1 Bacteroidota bacterium
TTGCCGATATTTTTTATTTCACAACCAGCTACCTGATGTTTGGTATGAAAAGAAAAGTGGATATGCGGAAGTGGAATGAAATCATCATCAAAACTCCCGAAGGCGACAACATGAGATTTCATTTGGAGTGATCCGCTCCAATGAAAATTTATTTTTTGAACTTGTTATAGAAATCTTCCTCATAATTTTTTCCAATTGGAATTTCCTTACCGCAAAGTGTGATGGTTTTATTGCGGACATTCTCAATCCGGCTGAATGGAATAATAAAAGAACGATGCAGGCGAATAAATTCACCCGCAGGAAGTTTTTCCAGAATTTCCTTCATGTTCATGCGCGGCACAAGCGGGCGATTGCTGTTTTGCAAATGGATTTTTATGTAATCATCAAATCCTTCTATATATAAAATTTCAGAAATCAGAATTTTTATCAGACTGTAATCCGCTCTGATAAAAAGATGCTGAACTGTTGCATTGGGGCTTCGGTGTTTGTAATTGTAATACTCGTTTGCCTTATTAACCGCTTGTTCAAATCTGTTAAACTCAAAAGGTTTTAACAGGTAATCAGTTGCATTTAGATTGTAACTCTCAACAGCATATTCACTATGAGCAGTAGTAAAAATTGTCATCACATCCTGCTCTATCAGTTTAGAAAGTTCTATACCACTCATGCTCGGCATTCTTATATCAAGAAATAATAAGTCAGTTGAAAATTTACGAAGGTGTTTAAGAGCTTCGCTGGGTTTGGTAAATGTTTTTTCGAGTTGAATAAAATCAATTCGGGAACAAAAAGATTCAATCACCTTCAGCGAGAGAGGTTCATCATCAATGGCTATAGCTTTTATCATAATACTTTTAAATTGAGTAAAACTGAAAACTCACTTTCGCTATCGGTAATCTTAAGATTATATCTTGATGGATAAAGTAATTCAAGGCGCTGCTTTGTATTTTCAATTCCTAATCCGCTGTGCGCTTCTTTGTCAATAGAAAAATTCACCTTGTTATTCTTGACCTGCAATTCAACATCTGACGAGGAAATAAGAATCCTGATTTGAATGGAAGATTTTTCTTCAGGATTTACGCCATGTTTAAATGCATTCTCAACAAATGGTATAAGCAGGAGCGGAGCTATTTCTTTTCCGGCTGCAATTCCTTCGACAGAAAAATTGATATCAACGGTTTCGCCCAATCTTATTTTTTGAAGTTCAATGTAACTGCTGATATAAGCAATTTCTTTTTCCAGCGAAACAAAATCACGGTATGCCTCTGTTGTAACAAACCGCATCATCGACGAGAGTTTAAAAACTGCCTTAGCTGTTTCATCTGATTTTTCCAAGGCGAGAGAATAAATGCTGTTGAGTGTATTGAATAAAAAGTGAGGGTTGATTTGTGCTTTCAGGTATGAAAGTTCCGCACCCAGTTTTTCTCTTTCTGATTTTTTGAATCGAATATTAATCCGAATCATCAGCGCCAGAACAAGCACCATAAAAAACTGTGCTAGGTGACCTGTGATTCGGAGATTCAGGAAATTATTATGTGGTGGTATTGGAAACCTCTCAAAGCCTGCTGGCATGCCCGGGTGGTGGTGGAAGTTTTGATTTTCAGGAATGAGCATCCATGGCAGAAAAGCCAGAATAAGGTAACAGATGAAAACAATAACAAAAAACAAAAAAGTTTTTTTCTGGAAATAGAATTTTGGTATCAGAAAAAAATATGTGAGGTAGAAAAAACAAAGTAAAAGAATGTAAGAAAAAAAATCCCGCTGAAACGGAGGAATGTTGATCAACTCTGAAGCGCGATAGAAATCAGGTGAGGTGACAATTGGGATCAGTAGAAAAAAAACACTGCCGATTACATAAATGATGATATGGAAAGTTCGCCGTGACATGAAATTTCAGTTATGCAATTTAATGATACCAAACATTTAGTTTAATGTGATAGCGGCAATGAAGAAGTTTGTGTCGGAGTAGGAATGGAATTTTAATTTTATTCAAAAGCAATAAATATAAATTCATGAATTACGCTTTTAGCCAAGTTCATTTATATTCACATTAAGCATGACACGGGTTCAGTTTTATTACCTTTTATTATTAATCTCCTTTCTGTTTTGCTTTCTTGAGTGGGGGAATAATCATTCATCATTTATTTTTCAATTGGAATATGAAATTCTGATGAACACAAATCAGGCGTCTGAAAATTTCATGCATCCGCTTATTTTATTTCCTTTCATTGGTGAAATTTTATTGTTGATTTTAATCTTTAAGAAAAAACCGAAGCGTTGGCTCATCATCATTTCAATCCTGTTTCCCGGAATTTTGGTTATGATGATTTTGCTCGTTGGTTTACTTTCACTCAATATAAAAATTATATGTTCTGCAATTCCATTTTTGATTACCGCAATACTTATTCTTCGAAGTATGAATCAAAAAAATTAATCATAAGTCCTTAACAGCAGAAAAATGATAACACTACAATCTTTATGAAATGAAAATTTATTCAATGCATTTTATTTGTTCCTGATGAAAGAAAAAATTATTCAATCTATTGTTTATGAATTTGAATCTGATCAGCAGATTCCGGAAGCAGAAAAAAAATTACTTGACCTGGCCGAGTTGGCGGTTAACAATTCATATGCACCATATTCAGAATTCCGCGTGGGCGCTGCTGCACTGTTGTCTACCGGCGAAGTGGTGACTGGCAGCAATCAGGAAAATGCAAGCTATCCCATTGGAATTTGCGCGGAGCGTGTCACACTCTCAGCTGTGTCAGCAACGCACCCGGGAAAAAAAATTATAGCACTGGCAATCACTTTCCGCGGAAAGAAAAAACTCAGTGAACCTGTCAGTCCTTGTGGTTTATGCAGGCAAACATTATTGGAATATGAGCAGCGACAAGAAAGCCCAATTAAAATAATTCTTCGTGGCGAAGGCGGAAAAGTGTTAATGATAAAAACTGTTAAGGATTTACTTCCGCTTTATTTTGATGGTGAAGCGTTGTAAATGAGAGTAAGTTTCGCCCAATAAAATGTTGCAATAAGAATTTATTATTCCGGTTGCGAGGGGAAATAGTTATTAGTAATTCCCGTTAAACTGCTCGGAATGAGCCGGCTTGTTCTGAAGTCATCATTTCATTGTGGATAACGCGCTCATTTGGCTCCTTAGTACGGTCTTGGTTCCAAGTATTTTCGCTCTCATACCAACCAAAAACATTTTACTGTGAGATTAGTCAGCTTAGAAATCAAGGGCTTTAAAAGCTTCGCGGAAAAAACTACCATCAACTTTAACGATTCTGTAACCGGTGTGGTGGGGCCAAATGGTTCCGGCAAATCCAATGTGGTGGATGCTATCCGCTGGGTGCTTGGCGAGCAGAAGACCACTGTGCTCCGTTCTGAAAAAATGGAGAATGTAATTTTCAACGGAACAAAAAACCGTAAAGCATCTGCGCTTGCTGAAGTATACCTCACTTTTGAAAACAACAAGAATCTTCTTCCTACAGAATATCACACGGTAACTATCTCCCGTCACTACTATCGTAATGGCGAAAGCGAATACAAACTCAACAATGTTACTTGCCGCTTGAAAGACATCACCGGTTTGTTTCTCGACACAGGGATCAGCAGTGACTCATACGCAATCATTGAATTGGGAATGGTGAATGATATACTGAATGATAAGGATAACAGCCGCCGGAAATTATTTGAACAAAGCGCGGGCATTTCAAAATACAAGGCGCGCAAAAAGGAAACACTAAACAAACTCGAACTTACACAAACCGATTTGAACCGTGTGGACGATTTGCTTTTCGAAATTGATAACAACCTTAAATCACTCGAAAGCCAGGCGCGCAAAACAGAACGATACTTCAAACTGAAGGAAGAATACAAGCTTCTCGCAATTGAGCTGGCTGTGTTTACCATCGAAGGAATTAAAACTGCATTCGAAGAAATCCAGTTGCAGCAACAGCAGGAAGAAGAGAAAAAAATTGCACTCGAAACGGAGATCATCAGCCGCGAGGCAGGAATTCAGCAGGAGAAAACTGACAACATTGGGAAGGAAAAAAATCTTCTTGCCACTCAAAAGCAGTTGAATGAATTAGTGAACCAACTGAAGCAAAAAGAGAACGATAAAAATTTATTGCTTGAGAATAAAAAATTTCAAAATGAAACTAAGGAGCGCCTGGCGCAGCAAAATGTTTTCTCTGAAGAAAATCAAAAACGATTAGAAACAGAGATAGCTTTTTCAGAAGGCAAGAAAAATGAAGAACAAAATCAGCTCATCGTTTTTCAGGCGGAACTGGAAGCGCAAAAAATTTCTCTCGAAAACATTCGGCTTGCTCACAGTGATTCAAGAAGAAATCTTGACAATCAGAATCGCATGGTGATGACTGCTGACTCTGAAATCAACGAAGCGGATCGCAAACTCGCTGTGAATAATGTGAAGAAGGAAAATGCCGCACGCGACATTCAGGAAATCTGGAATCAGCATAAAGTTCGAATTGAAGAGAAAGGAAAATTCACTGCAGAACTATTCGAACTTCATTCACAGGAAACTTTGCAACGGGAAAACATTAATAAACTGACGCAGGATGGCGATACGCTGCAGCAGAAAATTAATTTGCTGGAGGAAGCAGTCGATCAATCACGCAATGATTTGAATAATGTGAACCGAAAATTGGATGCTCGCCAGAATGAATTTAACCTCACCAAAAGTTTTATTGACAGTATGGAAGGTTTTCCGGATTCAATAAAATTTCTTTCACAGAATTCCACCTGGAATCAGACCAATGCTCCATTGCTCTCTGATATTATTTCCTGTGCTCCGGAATACAAGGTTGCAATTGAAACCTACCTGGAGAATTACCTCAACTATTATGTTGTAAAAGATATGAATGAGGCATTAAGCGCTGTGAACTTATTGAGCAGCGCATCTAAGGGGCGCGCAAACTTTTTTGTGCTTAATGATTTCGAAGAATTTAATGACCAAAGTATTTCAGCTCCGGATGGAACAACTGATGCCGCTTCAGTTCTTGACCTTGATGATGAATACAAAAAGTTAGGCGCTTATTTGTTACACAATGTCTTTGTTTCTGAAAATGATTTTACTGTTGAACAAAGCAAGAACCGCCATGCTGTAATCCTCTCCCGTTCCGGAAAATATATTCGTCATCCGTTCTCAATTTCCGGTGGCCAGGTTGGATCATTCTCAGGAAAGCGCCTGGGACGAATCAAAAATATGGAAGCGCTCGGAAAAGAAATTGAACAACTGAAAGGCGATTCCGAAAACCTTCGTATCCAACTTCAGAACCAGCAACAGGAATTATTATCATTAAAAACATCTTCAACCGACAGGGAATTGGATGATGCGCGTGAGAAATTTAACCAGCTGAAAAATCAAATTACTTCTGTAAAAACCAGAATTGAAAACCTGGAGACAACACAGATACTCGATGAAGAAAAGAAAAATAATCTTCAGCAACTGACCAATGAACTTGAAACAGAAAATGAAATACTCAATCAACACCGGACCGAACTGGTAAGTAAGCGCACTGCATTGTTCGAAGTGTTCGCCAGAATGGAAGAGGATTTCAAGAAATCTGAAACCTCCCTGAATGAAGCATCAGCAGCATTTAATCAAAAGAATATTTTATTCCTCCAGCAACAGAACAAGGTCAATGCAATAGCTCAGGAAATCAGTTTCAAACATCAGCAGCTCACACAGCTTAAGGAGCAAATTGAGAAGAACAATGTTGCTATCATTCACGCAATTACTTCCATTGAAGATATTGAACAGAAACTCGCTGTTTTTGAAGTAGAATTAATTTCAATGTATGAAGAACGCACACGCTACGAAGCAGCAGTGGCGCAGGTTGAACAGGTGTATTATGAAAGCCGAGCAAAGATTAACGAAGAGGAAGAAAAAATCCGGACACTTCATCGCAGTAAGGAACAAGTGGATGTTGTGTTAAATCAAGTAAAAGAGCGCTCCACTGAATTAAAAATTCAACTGGGTTCATTGAAAGAAAGACTGGATCTTGAATTTCATCTGAACATTGAAGAACTGATGGACCGCGAAGTGAACAAGGAACTCAACAAAGAAGAACTGGCTGAGAAAACTGCCAGGCTCAAAAACAGAATTGAAAATTTCGGAGAAATAAATCCGATGGCTGTTGAGGCATTCAATGAAATGAAAGTGAGGGCAGATTTTATTACAAACCAGAAAAATGATCTCAATAGTGCAAAAGAGATGTTGCTGAAAACAATTGAAGAAATTGATATGACTGCCAAGACTCAATTTCTCGATGCATTTATGAAGGTAAAAGAAAATTTTCAAAATGTTTTCCGTTCACTCTTTACTGCTGATGATACTTGTGATTTGGTTTTGCTTGATCCAGAAAATCCATTGGAGAGCGACATTGACATCATTGCAAAACCAAAAGGCAAGCGACCACAAACGATCAATCAATTATCCGGAGGAGAAAAAACGCTCACTGCAATTTCATTACTCTTTGCATTGTATCTGCTGAAACCAGCGCCATTCTGTATTCTCGATGAGGTAGATGCTCCGCTTGATGATGCGAACATTCATAAGTACAATGACATCATTAAGCAGTTTGCAAAAGATTCACAGTTCATACTGGTCACACATAATAAGCAAACTATGTCTTCTGTTGATTCCATTTATGGGGTTACCATGCAGGAGCAAGGAGTTTCAAAAGTGGTTCCTGTGAATTTCAGTAGCTTGAATTAGTTGTTCGGCTTTTTTACTGAACTACAATTTTCTGTTCGTAAACATTCTCTTCGGTTGAAATTTTTACCAGGTAAATGCCGGGTGAAAAGTTGGCTACCGAAAATTTTTCAGCAGGTAAAACTGAAATTTTTTCAAAAACTTTTTTTCCAAGAATGTTGAAAATTGATATTTCAAATATTTTGTTTGGAAATGGAAGTCCCTTTATAGAAAAGTCTTGAAAACAAGGATTAGGTGAAATCACCAGTTCGGTTTTCTTATTTTCAGTTTCATTTATTTCTGTCGAAGAGCAATTAATCAAAAGATTTACACTTCCTGAATCAAGGTTAGTGAGGTTGCATACGGCAGCAATATCATCCAGGCCATCATTGTTAAAATCTGCAACAACAACATCGTGAGGAAAAGAATCTAACTGAAAATATTGTGGTTGAGAAAAGTTACCCAAATTGTTTTGTAATACAGCAACGCTGCATGCGAACTGATTTACAACAACAAGATCGGGAAATGCATTGCCATCTAAATTAGCTTTAGCAATTGCAACCGGTCCATCACCAACTGAAAAATTTACCGGGGCTCCAAAGTTTCCTGCACCATCGCCGTAGAATTCTGAAATTTCATCGTTGCTTTTATCAGCAGTTACAAGATCTGTGCTTCCATCGAAATTAAAATCGCCACACACAACATCTATTACATTGGAATCAGCAGGAACATTTTGCGGAGCAGAGAACGAACCATTCCCATCACCATAAAAAACCCACGCACAATTCATATATCCACCTGCACAAGCAAGGTCAAGTGCGGTGTCGTTATTAATATATGCAGCAGTGATTGAGTAATAAGGATGCCCTGCACCAAAATCAACAGGTGCAGAAAAATTTCCGGCGCCGTCACCCAGAGAAATACGAACACGATACTGAGTTGCAATTGCTAAATCTGTTTTTCCATCTCCATTGAAATCAACGGCAGTAACAGCGAGAGGAGAAGTGTAACCAACAAAACTGCCCGAACT
>DMRR01000016.1:0-205 GCA_003455275.1 Bacteroidota bacterium
AGGAACTTGAAGCAAAAGGAATCTCTGTGAAGTATGACAACGATAATAAATCAAAACCCGGATGGAAATTCGCTGAGTATGAAATGAAGGGAGTTCCTCTTCGCATGGCAATTGGTCCGCGGGATCTGGAAAACGGAACCGTTGAACTCGCACGCCGTGATACAGGCGAAAAACACACTTATGCAATTACAGATCTTTCAAACAA
>DMRR01000016.1:553-2488 GCA_003455275.1 Bacteroidota bacterium
ATGAACACATTACTCGTGTTGATTCGTGGGAACAATTTGTGAACACACTCGAAAACAAAACAGGATTTGTTTCCGCTCACTGGGATGGAACTGCTGAAACAGAAGAGAAAATAAAACAGCAAACAAAAGCAACCATTCGATGCATTCCTCTTGATGCGCAGCACGAAGAAGGTAAGTGTGTGCTCACCGGAAATCCTTCGAATAAAAGAGTGCTGTTTGCTAAAGCATATTGATCATGGCAAAACGAAAAGAAGAACAAACTCCGCGCGATTTAATTATTCAATCGCTTCGCGAAAAAGGTCAGGTGATTAACAAGGTAAACCGAATCACTTCAGATGTTTTTCTTGAATTGAAAAAACTTTTGCGCAAAACGCAAAGCGAACTTGCATTTGAACTTGCCAAGAATGAAATCAAAGTTGACATTCAGTATAGCGACAAAGGACAGTTTGAAGCCGAGATGCGACTCAATGATGAGCTTGTAATTTTTGCACAACACACCAATGTATTTACTTTCGATTCCGACCATTTTATCTGGCGTTTGCCGTATGTGCAGGAAGATCCGCTTCGCGCCCAATGCGGAATGATACAGGTCTACAATTTCCTCAGTGACTCATTCAAGTATAATCGCGCTCATGATGTTGGTTATCTTGTTGCAAGAATGTTTGTGAATAAAGACAAACACTTTTTTGTAGAGGGAAAACGGCAACTCGGATTTCTTTATAATGATTTTGAAAATCTTGTGCTTGATAATTCACACATTCAGGAAGTGATTGAATCGGGCATTCTCTATACACTCAACTTCGACTTATTTGCGCCACCATATGAAATGGTGAAAGAGCTTACGCTACAAATGAAGATGGAACAACAAGGTTTGATTCAAACTCAAACCGGTAAGCGGCTTGGGTTCCGTTTCAGTGCGGATAATGATGAGATAGTTTCGTGAAAATTTTTTTATGACCATTTCCGAAGCACAAAAACAAATTGACTCCTGGATTAAAACGACAGGTGTTCGCTACTTCAATGAGCTCACTAACATGGCAATGCTTACTGAAGAAGTAGGTGAAGTAGCAAGAATCATCGCAAGAAAATATGGTGAACAATCTTTCAAGGAATCTGATAAAGAAAAAAATCTGGATGATGAATTGGCTGATGTGTTGTTTGTTCTCATTTGCATAGCCAACCAAACCGGAATTGATTTGGAAGAAGCATTGAAAAAAAATTTGGAGAAAAAAAATTCAAGAGATTCGCAGCGACACAAACAAAATGAAAAGCTGAAATGAATTTTCTCTTATTTCTATCTTCCCTCCTATTCACTTCTCCAATAGATTCACTACAAACTCCTTTTGAAAAAAGTGGAGGCACTCAATCTGCAACTTATGAGGAGTGCATTTCTTATTATGAGAAACTCGCAGCGCTTTCTCCTGAAATAAAAATTATTCAGCAAGGGAATTCCAGTGTTGGGAAACCCTACCATCTCATCATCATTTCAAGGGCCGGAATTTCAAAACCAACTGAAGTAAACAGAAAAGAAAAAGCAGTGTTGTTCATCAACAATGGAATTCATCCCGGTGAACCAGACGGAATTGATGCCAGCATGATGCTGGCGCGCGATTTACTTTTTAAAAAAGAAATGAATGCTTTGCTCTCTCATGTGGTGGTGCTGATTATACCGGTTTACAATATTGCCGGCTGCATGAATCGTGGCTGCTGCAGCCGGGCAAATCAAAACGGACCGCTTGAATATGGGTTCAGAGCGAATGCACAGAACCTCGACCTCAATCGTGACTTCATGAAGAATGATGCTCCGGAAACTTTTTCTTTCGAAAATATTTTCACTCAATGGCACCCTGATTGGTTTGCCGATACGCATGTAAGTGATGGCGCCGATTACACCTATACCATGACTTACATTGCTACACAGCACAACAAACTTTC
>DMRR01000016.1:2869-3484 GCA_003455275.1 Bacteroidota bacterium
CTTATGTTAACACACTGAAAGAAACCCCCGATTCAGGTATTGCAGAGTTTTTAGAATCACCTCGCTTTTCTACCGGTTACGCAGCCTTATTCAACTGTATTGGTTTTGTTTTAGAAACACACATGCTTAAACCATATGATTCGCGTGTAAGATCCACATATGCCTTTCTGCTCAGTTGGATTCAGAAAGCTTATATCGATCATGGAGTGATTCATGGTTTGCATGAGTTTGCTGATGAAAAAACAAGTGCGTTTGAAAATGATTTTCCTATCAATTATAAACTTGATATGAATTCGCAAACCGAAATTTCTTTCAAAGGTTACGAAGCGAAATACAAACCTTCTGATGTAAGTGGCGAGTCTCGATTGTATTATGATGAGCAATCACCATACAATAAAAAAATTCCTTTCTACAATACATACACAGCACAACTTACCATTCCGAAACCTTCAGCCTATATCATTCCTCAGCATTGTAAAAAAGTGATTGACATTTTTCAAAACAACGGAGTGCAAATGCAGCAACTCACGCACGACACAATTATGAAAGTAGAATGCTACTACATTCTCGATTACAAAACAGGAGATCATCCTTACGAAGGACATTATCTGCACA
>DMRR01000017.1 GCA_003455275.1 Bacteroidota bacterium
TTCATGATAGAAAATCACCCCAACGAATATGTTTACTTCAATGAAATTAATGGAGGAATAAAGGGAGCTTATGGAAAATACGACACAGACTATTACATGAATAGTATTCGCAAGACTTCTGAGTGGTTTAAGAATTCAGAAATGTTTAAGAATGCCTCGAAAGACAAAAAAATTTTACTCGCTACCAATGCAGTTGATCCGGTAAACTGGTATTTCAGAAATGATACTGATAAGGTTGAAATTGTTTTCACCAAGTGGGATGCACAGGGAAATCCGAAAACACGAAGCGCCCGCGATTGGGATTACGGAATATTTTTTTCACGAACAATTGATCCCGCCATGATGCTCTCCGGCTGCTTTCCGTCTGATAAAGCGATTTATAAAAACTCAGTTGATGATGTTCCGCTTAGCGTAGTGATTGAAAGGAAAAACAAAGCAGACTACTATGGTTATCTCGCAATGCAACAAAATAATTTACCACTCGCTGATTCACTTTTTCATGATGCAATCAATTACAACCCACAGAATGAAGAAGTGGCGCTTTGGTTACTTCAGGTGGAACTCAATCTTAAAAAATATGATGAAGCACTGAAGTATGCAGTTCGATATACGGAGTTATGCCCTGATATGAACTACCAGGTTTATCAATTGATCGGTCAGTTATATCAGCAGAAAGGAGATATGCAGAATGCACAGCAGTATTTGAACAAAGCAAATTATCTGCAGCAGCAAATGCAGGAAGAACAACAGAAACAACAACAGAAATAATATGGATTTAAAAGAATTAAAGCAGGGAGTTGACCCGAATACTTTCTGGTATTATCAAACAAAGAAACTTCCGCTCATACGCTTTATCACTAAGATTTATAAAAAGCACAATCGGAAAGTTGTGCTTGTAGATGTAGGAAGTGGTTCAGGTTTTTTTATGTATGAAATGGAGCGACTCATGCCGGAGATGATTGAAAAAATATTTCTTGTTGATATTGGATATTCTGATGAAGAAATCAAGATGACGCAAAATCAGAAGATTGAAAAAACACTTTCGCTTCCTGATAAAATTGAAAATGCAATTGTGGTGATGATGGATGTGCTCGAACATTTGGAAAGTGATGACAACATGCTGAATGAAATCCGCAATCGCACTTCCGGAGTGAATTATTTTTTCATTACCGTTCCTGCCTTCATGGATTTGTGGAGCGGACATGATGTTTATCTCGGGCATTATCGCCGTTACACTTCAAAAACCCTTCGTGCACTTTTGACCAGAACAGGAATCACCAACTATTCGATGTATTATCTCTACGGAGCGATTTTTCCGGCGGTATGGATTTTCAGAAAAATGGTTCGAGGTAAAAAATCAAATGACAGTGACATCAAGCCGATCAACCCTGTAGTCAATTCTCTTCTGAAATTCTATCACTCCATCGAAATGCCTTTGAGCAGAATGAATAAATTATTTGGAGTCACCTGCGCTGCAGAAGGAGAGCTGTAGTAATACTTTCATTCAGAAAATTACATTTGCGCCCACTCAAAAAAATAAAATGAAGGGAAACAGAACACTTACGATTATTAAGCCGGATGCAGTCAGTAAAAATGTTGCCGGTGCAATTTTGAAACAGATTCAGGAAGCAGGATTCAAAATCATTGCGATGAAGCAAACCAAAATGAGTCCGGCTCAGGCAGGTAAATTTTATTTCATTCACCGTGAGCGTCCGTTCTACGGAGTGCTTTGCGATTTTATGAGCAGCGGAGAAATTGTTCCCGCCATTCTGGAAAAGGAAAATGCAGTCGAAGATTTTCGTAAACTGATTGGTGCTACCAATCCTGCAAATGCAGAAGCAGGAACCATCCGTAAACTATATGCTGAGTCAATTGACAAGAATGCAATTCACGGCAGTGACTCTGATGAGAATGCAATAATCGAGGGAAGTTTCTTTTTCTCTGAGTTGGAACGGAGTTGAGTTTGGCGTTCGGCCTCCAGCCTCCAGGATTCAAACATGCTGACTGCGTACAGTTGATATTTCTTTTCTGAGTCATGCAATTTTTAGAACACATTTGAGTTCTACAATTACACCGTTTTTTTCATGAAGAAATTTATCTTTCGTTTTTACGCGCTTGCATCTTTATTCCTTTTCCCGGTTTTATTTTCAAACACTCTTTTAGCGCAAGAGACAGAGAGTTCAATCAATTTTAATCCGTTATTATTTTATTCATCGCATAAACAAACCAAGTTTCGCTCAATTGACACACTTCACTTGCCATTTATGGATGATTTTTCTTATCCCATAATTAATGCCGGTTCAAAGTATCCTGATGCATCAAAATGGGAAGACCGCGATGTCTATATCAACACAACATTTCCGGTAAGTCCACCTTCAATTGGAGTTGCAACTTTTGACGGGCTCAATGAATTTGGAATTCCTTATGATACAACCGGTGTTGTAACTCCTGAACCTTGTGATTCACTAACATCACTTCCAATTCATCTTGAAACTTTTGATCCGTCAGACTCACTATACCTCAGTTTCTTTTATGAGAAAATGGGAAGGGGTGATTATCCCAATGTGGGAGATAAACTTTTTCTTGAGTGCAGAAAAAACGACGGCACCTGGCAAACTGAGTGGATGTTGGACGGTGATGCATCGGCCACGGTTGCCAAATTCTATCAAGTCCTGATTCCGATTACTGACCCCGGATATTATTACAATGCATTTCAGTTTCGGTTCAGGAATATTGCCACTGCATCCGGCAATAATGATCACTGGCATCTTGATTATGTGCGGCTCGATTCTTCGAGGGCTTATAATGATACAATCCTGAGTGATATAGCGGCTGTGTACACACCTTCAACCATTCTGAAACATTATGAATCCATGCCATGGAATCAATTCAAAAATTTTCAGTCAACAGATTTAAGAAATTCATTTGAATTCGAAGTCCGTAA
>DMRR01000004.1 GCA_003455275.1 Bacteroidota bacterium
TCAGTTGAAGTAAGTGCATCAGAAAATCAGATTGAAAAGATAATGGTGAAAAAAAATGGAGAAGCAATCAGCATTTATTCCAAAAGATGCCTCGGAGATAATCCGAACATTACTGTAACGGTGATTATGCCTGAGCTTAATTCGCTTTCCGTTTCAGGCGAAGGCATAATAGATGTACCGGATTCTTTTAAATGCACAGCAGTGGACTTAAATGTGAGTGGGAGCGGAGATATTCTTTCCCATATAATTTCACAAACCATGAATTCATCCATTACCGGCAGCGGTTCAATCGTTGTCAATGGTTCATCTGAAAGTTTGGATATTGCGATTGCAGGTTCAGGAGATTTTCATGGATTTGGATGCGCAGCTAATTCTTGCGCGGTAAATATCAGCGGCTCTGGCAGTGCAGAAGTAAATGTATATAATGATCTATCAGTGGATATAAGTGGCAGTGGCGATGTTTATTATCTGAGCCATCCAAATCTTCAGGTGAACATCAGCGGAACAGGAAAAGTGATTGATAGTAATTAAGAATTATTTATTCTTCTATCTCTACGCCATCAGCCTTAAAGCTGACTTCGATTTTTGGTTCAATAATATTGTGAATCGAATCCTGTGTCCAGCCATTATCCCTGCCTTCCTGCCTCAGCTCATCTACTGTAGTAGTATCCAGATATGAATAGCCATGAACAAAAACATTTTTTCCTTCAATGTCTCTTGGCACAAAAAATTTTTTATCCCAATCTACATATAAGCCATTTCCATTTCCTGATTCCAATCTAAACCAACAACCTTCACCCTTACAAACTTTTAATATTTTTCCTTTTACAGTTATGTCTTTCGAAGGAGATTGGGAAATTAATGTAGGAATATCTACAGCACTAGTCTTGTCAATTTCTACTCCGAAAATATTTTTCTTTTGAAACTGACAAGAAAAAATAAAAGTCAGAACAATAAGGGTGATTGCAGCAGGTGAATTTTTTTGGTTGTAAAATTTCATATATCAGTTTTTTATTGACCAAGAATTGCTAATGCCTTCGACCAGTCTAATTTATATGCAGCCGCAGTAAATGCATCTGAGTCTTTAAATCCGTCACCTGAAATAATGAGAAAAGTGGTTCCAGCTGCTATCTGAATATCGCCTGAAGCCGATTCAAGATCCCAGGTCATTAAAGCTTTTCTTTCATTGATGTAAATTATTTTTTGAACCTGCTCCGGATTATTTTCCGGAGTCCATGAATCAATTGCGGTTTTGATGTTGGTGGCAGCGGCAGTGTTGCTGACAATATTTAATAGCAGTGTAGAATTGTCATTACCTAAATACTCCCGCGAAACATTTACACTCGCACAAGGCAGATCGCCACCCGGCACTCCATTCATATCTGACTCAAGATCGGCTGAAAGATCTCCGGCGGTTTTGGGTAAGGCATCTAACACTTGTTGGCCAATCTGATTGTTAATCTCGGTTACCGCGCTTTGCAATGATTTCTGCGCGTCTAATAATTTTTTTTGATTGTATTGTTCAGTTGCATTCTTCAGCGATAACTGAACAGCATCCTGGGCAAAAAGATTTTGTGAGAAAACAAAAACTGAAACAAAAATTATGATTACTGGTTTCATGCGGGTTATTAATTTTTCCAAAAGAAAACTTTGCTTTTCAAAGTGTAAAAAAATCTAACTGACATTTTACAGTCTCAGTGACTTTAAACTGAACGATTATTTTAGCGCCCTTAAAAAATTATTGAACAAATGGGAAGAATATTTCAAACTCGTAAGGCAACCATTTTCGCCCGCAATGACAGGGTTTCAAAGGCGTTTACCAAAATAG
This sequence comes from Bacteroidota bacterium, assembly GCA_003455275.1. GTDB lineage: Bacteria > Bacteroidota > Bacteroidia > Chitinophagales > UBA10324 > CAXBPY01. The sequence goes on from DMRR01000004.1 coordinate 1,829, forward strand.
GAAAAGAGATAGCTATTGCCGTGAAACTGGGCGGCGGAAACCCGGAGAGTAATCCGAGATTAAGAACCGCGATGCAAAATGCAAAGGGCGTAAGTATGCCAAAGGATAAAGTTGAAGCAGCAATCAAGCGGGCCACTAACAAAGAGGAAAAAAGCCTTGAAGAATCAGTGTACGAAGGATATGCCCCACATGGTGTTGCCTTAATGATTGAATGTGCTACCGATAATCCGACAAGGACAATTGCCAATCTGCGATTGATCATGAGTAAGGGTAACGGAAGCATTGGCTCACAAGGTTCTGTTGGATTTATTTTCGATAGGAAAGGAGTTTTTAAACTGGATAAAACAAAAGTGAATCTTGAAGAAGTGGAACTTGACCTGATTGATCTGGGTGCTGAGGATATACAGACCGATGACGAAAATATTATCATCACTACTGCATTCTCTGATTTTGGAAAAATGCAAAAAGGATTGGAAGAAAAAAATATAGAAGCACGGAGCTCCGAGCTTCAGCGAATTCCGAATAATTATAAAGAGGGATTAAGCGATGCTGACGAAGAAGATGTGGCCAAGCTCATTGAGGCGCTCGAAGATGATGATGATGTGCAGAATGTGTTTCACAATCTGAAATAAGATTATCCTTTTGCTTTCTTCATTGGAAATTCTTCTGACTTGAATTTTCCATTTCTGATTCCTTCAATCTTAGCAAGAAGTTGTTGATCAGTTTCTAATGTGTAAATGATTCGTTGAGGATAGTCGTGCCAGATATTTTCAGCAGTGAATGAATTCTTTTTCCAAAACACAATCCGGAACTCTACGGTATCAATTTCATTCTGATCTCTCAATGATGGAACATAATATGCGGCGCCGTTTCTGATTTTTAATTCAATTGTTTCTGAAATTGTTTTTTTTCCTTTCGGACTTAAAATATATGATGTGGCAGAAAGTGTGCTGTCATCTGAAAAAACCCAGTCTTCGTGCAATGAATTTTTTCCGATTTGGATTTCCCAGTTTCCAATTATCCAATCAAACTGATGAATTGAAATTTGTTGAGAAAAACTTTGAAAAGAAATCAGGATAAATAAAAGAGGGGCTAATCTTTTCATTTATGATCGTAATAGTAATTCAAAATTTATTTTAATGAATGCTATCGAACACTCTATTTCATTTCAATACTATAAATTGAGAATGATATAAAATAAAACAGACTCATTTCTGAGTCTGTTAAAAAACAAATTAAATGAAAGTACTAAAGAACGAAATCGTTATCGAACAGTTGTAGGGTTGACAACGGTAAGCTGGATGTTGTAAATAGTTTTGTTTATAGCATGTTGATCATCTTTATCATGATCATGCTCACCCATTTCTCCATGGTGGTGCCCGTCATGATGAAATTCGCCATCGGCATTATTATGATCATTGTGATGATTGCAGCCATTGTGTTCGCTGTCATTTTCATTATCGTCGATTGTTATCTGAATTGACTCCTGACCAACAAAACCTGAAGCAGAAGCGTAGCTGTAATTAATGGTAACAGGCTTCTCATTCGGGGATGATGAAGGAGACGAAATTTTTTCAGTTTCGCTTTTGGAAAAATTATTTGCTTGTTTGGTAATTGTCACGGATTGATTATCAGAAAAATCACCAAGATTTACGGAATAAGTTTCACCACTCCGGATGGTAGCGCTAATATTTTTGTAAGTGGTGGTTCCTGTTAACTGTTGTTTTTGGCAAGAAGCAAATGCAAGCACAATAAGAAATGCAGCAACTGAAAAAATTTTTGTTTTCATTTTAAAATTTAATTAGTGATTCAAACTTAAATGACTTAACTCAACTTCTTTGAGAATATTTCATCAATGGCATTTCGTTGCGGCGAATGGGTTGAATGTGTAGGCAGTTTAGTGCTGACGAAAAAATTCCCATAACACAATTCCAACAGTAACAGAAATATTGAATGAGTGCTTCGTTCCGAACTGCGGAATCTCAATTGCAGAATCTATCATCGGAAGAATTTCTTCGCTCACACCTTTTACTTCATTGCCAAACACCAATGCAATTTTTTCTTCTGCATTGAAAAAAAATTTCTCCAGCGAAATGCTTTTATCAATCTGTTCAATGGCAATGATTTTATACTCCGCATTTTTTAATTCCTGAATTGCTTCACTCGTTGAAGGAAAATATTTCCACTCAACAGATTGCTCAGCGCCAAGTGAAGTTTTTAAGAGCTCACGATTTGGTGGTGAGGCAGTGATTCCACAACAAAATATTTTCTCCACTGCAAATGCATCGGCAGTTCTGAAAACACTGCCTGCATTGTAAGCGCTGCGTACATTGTCGAGCACAATTACAATTTTATTTTTCGTCTTTATTCGAAAAGTATTTATGCTTTCTCTTCCCAGTTCTTCATTTAAAATTTTTCGCATCAATTTTTTATTTGAAAATATTTTTTTAGTTGTTGTGATACAAGCTATAGTATGCTTCTACATTATCTAAGTAAGTGCCATCGAAACCGGCATCAATAATTTTTTTGATATAGGAATTATTGTTTCCGAAAATGTTGTCTCGCCATTGCTGGTTCCAGAATTCTACCCACACTTCATCAGGATAGCCATTGTATTTTTTTTTCAGCCACGATGGGTTGTGAACTTTCCAATCGCTCTGCCAGTAGTAGCGATATTTTTCTGCAGACCCAATACTGATGTATGAAATCACCAGTCGTTTTCCGCCATTGAGTTTTGTTTTAATTGAATCTACTTCTTGTGCAGTGAAAGAAGTGTTCGTGTCAGAAAACAAATCAATCAGCACCAAATCAAAATTCGTGTTACGGATGGCCTGAATCATGCTGTGCTTGTTATTACTGTAGTTGTCCGAACTAATGAGGTACAAATAATTTTTTACTTGCGAAATCGAATCAATGTCGTTCGCATTTTCATTCACAATTGTGTTTGGAATTTTGAGGTAATCATAATCATCGGTTTCTCGAACAAACGGAATGAAATGTTCAGCCGTATCACTTGCAACCACTGCAGAAATTTTGGAATTATTATTTACAAACTCTGAAACAAAGCAAGGCTTCAGTTTCACAAGTTCCTCTAGCATTTGTTTGCGTTCATCATCTGTTTTCAGTTCGCCATTTGAGTTCGTGAAAACTTCTTCGTTTCCAAAGGCATCAACTGCATTTAAGTAAGCGACACTAATTCCGGAATTAATATCCGTGTTGTTGAAAGCCAGTTCAACTCCATTCTGCGGAATGATGATGAAATGAGGGTTCTGTGCCTTTGCATAGTTTGAAATGTCTATTACAAATTGCTGCATTTGTTGTGCTGCTTCATCTGTCTTTTTGTTTTTCCCGCAGGAAGTGATAGCAACAAGCAAAAGGAAACGAAAGATTGCACTCAGATTTTTAGCAACAATTTCAACTTTCATTTTTGTCATAACTCATCACAAGGATAAGATTTTTGAAATGAGGAATTCAGCTTGGTGATAACTTGTTGATTTCATTTTCATCTTCAAATTTTCAAACTTTCAAATCTCCAAATCGGACTATTTTGCCCACCCAATCCAAACCAATTTGTCGAAGGTTAAAGAGATAAAAGAAACCCCGCTCATGGGGCAATACAATCGCATCAAGGAAAAATATCCGGATGCGATTTTGCTTTTTCGTGTCGGTGATTTTTATGAAACCTTTAATCAGGATGCAGTTATCACTTCGAAAGTTCTCGGAATTGTTTTGACCAAGCGCGCAAACGGTGCGGCTGCTTACATGGACCTCGCAGGTTTTCCGCATCATGCGCTCGACACTTACCTGCCTAAGTTGGTGAAAGCCGGTTACCGTGTAGCGATCTGCGATCAGCTCGAAGACCCGAAACTCACGAAGACCATTGTGAAGCGCGGAGTCACTGAGATGATTACACCGGGTGTGACGGACAATGAAAAACTACTCGACCATTCTTCCAACAATTTTTTGTGCGCTGTTCATTTCGATTCGCAGTATTATG
>DMRR01000181.1 GCA_003455275.1 Bacteroidota bacterium
CAAGTTGTGTTTCGCCATAACCCTTTGCGCTCAATCTTTCCTTTGCAATTCCATGCGCCACCAGGTAATCCACGCAACTCTGCGCGCGCTTTTGAGAAAGATTCATGTTGAAGTTGTCATTTCCGCGCGAGTCAGTGTGAGAACCGAGTTGCACACTCACCGTCGGGTTTTCATTCAACAGCGTAACAAGTGTGTCCAGCACCAACGCTGCATCAGGGCGAATGTTCCATTTGTTGTAATCGTAGTAAATATTGCTGAGTGTGATCTGCACATTCTTGTAAATCTTATCGAGTACAATCGTCACTGATTCCTTTATTGTGTCGTTGTCGCGCGATGAAAAACCAAGCGAAGAAAAATTTTCGCTCTTGCTGAAGTAGTTCGGTTTAGATGCAGTGAGTTTGTAGATTTTTTCGGGAGAAATTGTGAGCGTGAATTTTCCGGTTGCATCAGTTGCATAACGATTTAGTGAATCAAGACGGCCTGCTTGTGTTGCATCAAACAAACTCACCATTGCATTCTGCAATGCAACAGTTCCGGTCACAGGGCTGTTTGGGTCACTCGGATTTGCAAACACTTTTTCTTTCACCTGAACTTCCAATTGATACAACTTGATTCGTGGCAACTCGAAAGAATAAATATCATCATTCCCCTTTCCTCCCGGGCGTGTGCTGGTGAAGAGTCCCGTTTCTTTCACTTCTTTTTTTCTCTCATTAGGAACAGGAATTAAGATTAAACCGAAATCATCAGCAGCAGAGTTGATGGGTGCACGAAGGTTTACAGGATTCATCCATTGCTTACCGGTTTTTGTTGCTGAAAAAATATCCATGCCACCCATCCCTGGTTGCCCATTAGAAGCGAAGTAAAGTTTTCCGTTTGCGATGTAAGGAAATGCTTCATCACCTGTCGTGTTAATATTCGGTCCGAGATTTTCAGGTTCGCTCCATGTTCCATCTGCCTGCCTTCGAGTGATGAATAAATCTTTTCCTCCATAACCTTCTCGAGAATCACTGCTGAAGTAAAGTTCTTTTCCATCAGCAGTAAGAAAAGGCTGCGAAACATTTGTGCTGTCTTCAAAAAGCGGAAGCGATTGAGGTGTGTTCCACTCACCGGTTGCGTTCATAGTGGTTTCAAAAATTTTGCAGTAGTCGTTTGTGATGTTGTCAGTTCCGCAACGAGTGAAAAACAATTCAGAAAAATCTTTATTAAAACAAACTGCGCCTTCATTGTATTTTGAATTGATGACTGCGCTCAGCGGCAGTGACGATTTGTAGCTTCCGTTTCCATCAGGCAGAGAATAAAACAAGTCAGAAAATTTTTCGCCAGTCCATCCGTAGGTCTGCGTTCCTGCTGCATCGCCGCGGTCACTTGTGAAAATGATTGCTCCGTCTTTATACAGCACCGGAGCGTAATCAAATGCTGGTGAGTTGAGCGCCTCCACATTTTTCACCACATAAGCCGAAGGATTTTTTTGCCAGTCGAGTGCTTGCTGTGTGCTCTTCAGTTGCTTGCTCGCATCATCATTAAACGGAACTTGCTGAATGTATTCTTTGAATTGCTCAATCGCATCATCATACTTTCCGTTTGCTTTAAGCATGAGCGCATAATCATAAGTTGCAATTGCGTCGTAGTTCAAACTCTGCGCGGTTTTATACCAGCGCTCAGCTTCCAATGTTTGATTTGAAAAACGATAACACTCACCAATAAGAAATGCTTTGCGCGCCTTTACATCTTGTGCCGGCTCTACATCAAATTCTGATTTCAGTTTATCAGCCGCTACAGTAAATTTTTTTTCCTGAAACAGAGTTTCGCCGCTCTTTATATTTTGTATAAGAAAACAGGAGGAAACTGTAAGTGAAAAAAGGAGAATGAAAAATGTGCGATGTGAGTGCGCGAACATCAGTGTCATTAAAATTTATATTCAGCTAAATTAGGTGAAAGGTGAAAGGTGAACATTGAAACTTCCAACAATTATTAAATAGCTGAACAGATGTTTCAACATAACGAATTAAAATCTATTTCTATTTTGCACCACCATAAAAAACAAAATCATGATTAAAAAAATCTTTACGCTCTGTGCAATTCTGTCTTTGGCATTTCTTCATAATTCCAATGCGCAACTTCGTCTTGCCGGAGGGGTTGGCCTTGATCTTTTTACCAGCAAATACATCGTTGATGACAACATTGATTCAATTGATTTGAAAGATTATCACAATGGTGCTTTCAACGCTGCTCCGCATATTAATTTAGGAATTGACATCGGTGACCGTGTCAGAATCCTTACCGGCATCGATATGCAAAAGAGAACTGACAATTACGATTTCAGTTACTATTTCGGAATCGGCAGCCCTTCAAAAGTTTTGACAACTGTGACCAACTACACCACTATTCCGCTTTCTGTTACATGCAATCTTACTGCGAAAGACAGCAAGAGCCGCTTACCGATTGGTTTAGGAATAGATTTCAGCTCGCTAAAGAAAGTGACCTACTCTTCTTCTGATTTAACTTCATTATTTGGAACTCCACTACCTGTCACCTATTCGAAAGGTGATTCAGCGATTAAGGATATTTGTTCCTCTATGACAAGTTATATATTCACAATTGGATATGGGTATAAAATCAATGATTACCTCGGGATAGATGCATTGCTTTTTGCGAAGTATGATTCGAAAAGTTTTGATACTTCAGTTACCGAGTATAATCAGTTTGCAACTGCAGGCGGAAATATCACAATCTTTTATCTGTTTGATTTAGGAAAGAAAGATTAATCGTTTTACATACCTAAATAAAAAAAGGGATTCGAAGTGAATCCCTTTTTTTATTTTATGGCTCATGATGATTAATTATTTCTTTGCATCCTCATGAGTGAAATTGTTTATCCGGATTCATCTTCCAACCTCAAGAAAAGGGAACAGGTGGCGCAGATGTTTAATCATATTGCTTCGCGGTATGATCTAATGAATTCTGTTTTGTCCTTCGGGATTTATAAAAGGTGGATGAAAAAATTAGTGAATCAACTCAGGAACGATAACCCGAAACTGATTCTAGATGTGGCAACCGGCACAGCAGATATAGCAATCGCGCTCATGAAGATTAACCCTGAAAAGGTTACAGGGGTTGATATTTCGGAGGAGATGCTAGCCCATGGAAAAATTAAAATTGCCAGGAAAAATCTTAAGCAAAAAATTGAACTTGAATATGCCGATGCAGAAAAACTTCCTTTTCCGGAAAATAAATTCGATGCCGTCAGCGTTGCTTATGGTGTAAGAAATTTTTCACATCTTGAAATTGGATTGAAGGAAATGTTTCGTGTGTTAAAACCAAAAGGGAAAATTGTAATACTTGAATTCAGTAAACCAAAGAATATTTTTTTAAAAAAAATATTTGAAATTTATTTCCATAAAATTTGTCCTTTAATCGGTGGCATCATTACCGGAAACAGGAAAGCATACACCTACCTTCCTCAATCAGTAAAAGTTTTTCCGGATGGAAAAGAGTTTGAAAATATTTTGCAGCAATCAGGATTTGTCAATACAAAATGCATCAGTCTAACATTCGGCATCGCCAGTCTGTATTCCGGCTACAAGCCCTGAAAATTTTTCTGTTCTCTATTCTTTTTTTCATATTGTACTTTCCAAAATGTGATGCTCAGTTTTCTATAATGGAACATGATGAACAAAATATGAACAGGATGTTTCATTTTGGAGTTGCACTCGGTTACAATCTCAGTAATTATAAAATCACTCTGGACTCAAATTTTATAAGCCAAAAAACAATACTGAATGTTCAGCCTGTAAAAGGCCCTGGCTTTAATCTGGGTATTGTTTCAGACCTTCATCTTGCAAAATATTGGGAACTGCGGTTTATCCCGGCACTCTCGTTTGCTGAAAAAGATATTCAATACACCCGGAAGGATAGTGTTGTAATGAAAAAAATTGAGAGTGTGTATCTTGAGTTTCCACTCTTGCTCAAATACAAATCGAAACCTTATAACAATATGCGCATGTATGTGATAGGTGGCTTAAAATATAGCATAGACATGCAATCGAATGCACTTGCACGAAAAGCAGAGAATCTGATTAAAGTGAAACAAAATGATTACTCGATTGATTATGGCATTGGTATGGAACTTCATCTTCCACTAGTTGTGATGGCGCCTGAAATTAAATGGTCTTATGGAATTGTTAATATTCTTCAGAACGATGATAAGCTCATCTATTCTTCTGTTTTAAATCGGCTTCGTTCAAGGTGTATTTTATTTACTATTCACCTTGAAGGTTGATTATCTATAAATTATTTTATTCTTCTGAAGTCTTTGGTTTTTCCAATAAAAGATTGGTAATATCATTATATAAAGAATCCATTGCCGTAGAATCTTCTACTGTTTTATAATAGCCGCGGATCATTCCGGTTCCATCAACTAGAACCAATCGATCGCTGTGCGTAAATGATTCAGTTCCGTTTGAAGTATCTGCAACCGGAACTTTAAATCCTCCTTCAGCCAACTGATATATTATATTCTTTTTTCCGGTAAGGAAATACCACTTTCTATCAATGGCTTTATACTTTTCTGCATATTGTTTTAGAACAGGAATTGAATCTTGCTCCGGATCAACAGTAATCGAAAGAAACTTAATTCGCTCTTCATCCTTGAAAGCATTTTGCAATCCACTCAGGTTCGAATTCATTTTCGGGCAAACTCCATTACAAGAGGTAAAGAAAAAATCAGTCACATAAGCGTAACCTTTCAAATCATCTGAACTAAGTGAATCTCCGTTTTGCGTGGCCAATAGAAAGAATGGAACCTGATAAAATTCTTTTAATCTCTGCGGAGGTTCAGGGCGCATAACCACATTGAAAATAATCCACAAAACCAATGGACTTCCTAAAATTAAAATTGAAGAAATAGTCCCCGTTAATTTTGTAATTCTTTTATCTCTTTTTATTGAAGAAGCATCTGCTGGTTCTAATTTCCTAATGTTATCAATTACAATTAATGAAATAAGAGGAAACCAAAATCCTAATATTCTCCACCCATTAACATATCGCTCCTTTTTCTTAGCAATATTTCCAGACCAAATAACTCCTACACTCCTTACTATTAATTGGTTTGCAATCCCAAAAAAAATAGAGAAGTAAGTAATCTCGCTGAAAATACCCGTTAGATAAGTAATAATCCAATAGACAATACAAATAATAGAAAAAGCGGTCGTAGATATTGGGCTACTCTTACTTATTGGATTAGATTCATCACCATCATTCATAGTCAAATAATTGAACTAAGAAAATAATTATTTCCAGATATGGAATTGCATGTTATGCCAGCTGCTTCCTTCCGCTAAAAAAATAGAAACTGTATAGAGCAGAAGAATAACAG
>DMRR01000264.1 GCA_003455275.1 Bacteroidota bacterium
CTCAATGTTTTCAATCCTGCAAGCGGGCACTTCACACGATACAAGAATGAAGCGAAGAATAATTCTTCCGTCAGCAGCAACCTCATTACTTCTCTGGCAGAAGATGATGAGCATAATATCTGGGTCGGCACCAGCGGCGGAGGATTGAATATGCTTAATAAGAAGACCGGAAAGTTTTCAAAACTCTTCGGAAAAAAAAACATAAGCGGAACCGGAGATTACATTTCTGCTCTTGCTTATGACAAAAAGAAAAATTCATTATGGATCGGAACAAGTGACAAAGGATTGTTCAATTACGATTTGAAGAAAAGCAATCTCACTTCCTTCGCGCATACCGAGAGTGAGAGTTCCATCAGCGACAATAATATTACTGCTCTGTATGTAGATGAAAAGGGAACGCTGTGGATCGGAACGCTGAATGAAGGTTTGAACAAAATGGATGCAGGAAATTTTGTTCATTACAAAAGTTCAGGTGATGCAAATGCACTCAGTCAAAACTCTGTATTCGGTATCAGTGAAGATGCAAAGGGAAATTTATGGATAGGAACACTCGGTGGCGGCTTGAATATTTTTTATCCTGATATAAATTCTTTCACTTCTTATCATTCAGATACAAAAGATGATGCATCGCTAAGCAATAACACGGTGTGGTCTGTCTATATTGATAATGCAGGAACCGCGTGGATCGGCACTTCCAAAGGATTGAACACATTCGATAAAAACAGGGTGAAGTTCATTACATATAAAATCAATGAAGGCGCTGAAGAAAGTTTTCTGAACAATAATGTACTGAGCATTCACGCTACCAATTCAGGAGAGTTGTGGATTGGAATTCTTGGTGATGGCTTGCACCAGTATGATGCGAAAAACAAAAAAGAAATTTCTGTTTTCAGAAATAATCCTGCTGATGAAAATTCAATTAGTAACAACAATGTCTTCTGTATGGAAGAAGACAATAACATTCTTTGGATAGGAACTTACGATGGCTTGAATGCTTATGATCGAAGCACAAAGAAGTTTATTGTTTACCGTCATGATGATGCGAATGAAAATTCTCTCAGCAATAATTACATCACTGCATTGCTGAAAGATAGTTACGGAAAACTCTGGATCGGCACTTACGGTGGAGGGCTGAATCAATATGACGCTGCGAGCGGAAAATTCATTCACTACAAAACAGGAAAGGAAAATTCGCTCAGCAACAATTCAGTATCGTGCATCTATGAAGATTCAAAGCACAACCTGTGGATCGGGACTTTCGGTGGCGGGTTAAATAAATTCAATCGCGACAATTCAACTTTCACTTCTTATAAAAACAATCCGCTCGAAGGTGAATCACTCAGCAGCAACTATGTGTACTGCATTGCTGAAGACATTAATCACCAGTTATGGATCGGAACATACGGAGCAGGATTGAATTCGCTTTCCGATATCACGAAAGGAGCATTTACACATTATGATGAGTCTTCAGGATTACCAAATAATATTATTTCGGCAATTATCCCCGATGAAAAAAATCATTTGTGGCTAAGCACAAATAATGGAATTGTAGAATTCGCTGTAAACGGTGAGAACATGCTGAGGCCGTTTGTCCGTTTTTTTGATGAACGAGATGGTTTGCAATTCAAATACAATCCAAATGCAGCAGATAAATCTTTGTCAGGAGAAATTTATTTCGGCGGAGTAAATGGTTTTAATGTTTTCAACCCAAACCAGATCCTCAATAATCCCTACAAGCCGCCGGTGATCATTACGCGGTTCAAAGTCTTTGATAAAGAATTTCCTCTTGACTCTGCCATTACTCACAAAAAATTAATTACACTCTCCTATTCGCAAAAGTTTTTCTCTTTCGAGTTTGCGGGCCTCAACTATACTTTTCCTGAGAAGAATAAATACAGTTACAAACTCGAAGGATTCGATAAGGATTGGATTGAATCCGGAAACAGGCGATATGCAGCTTACACTAATCTCTCACCTGGTAAATACACTTTTCGTGTGCGCTCTTCTAACAACGACGGCATCTGGAACGAAGAAGGAACATCCATTCACATCACTATCCTCCCACCCTTCTGGCTCACCTGGTGGTTCTACATAATTGTTGCGTTGCTGTTCGCAACCTCCATCCTTCTTTTCATTCGGCTGCGAACAAGAGCGCTGATTCTTCAAAACAGAAAAATGGAAAAACTTGTAGATGAAAGAACATATCAGTTGAAAGAAGAAAAGGAAAAGACTGAAGAGAAGAGCGTGGAGCTGGAAAAAACACTCCGCAATCTTGAAAACACACAGGCGCAATTGATTCAATCAGAAAAAATGGCTTCGCTCGGTGTGCTCACTTCCGGAATTGCTCACGAGATAAAGAACCCGCTGAACTTCGTGAATAATTTTTCTTCTCTCTCTTCTGAAATGATTGAAGAGATTATTGAAACGAGCGATGAAACAGAAAAAGAAGAATTACTTCATGAGCTTCAGCAAAACCTCGATAAAATAAATCATCATGGTAAGCGCGCTGACAACATTATCAAGAGCATGCTCCTCCATAGCCGCACCGGAAAGGGAGATAAAATGCCCGGTGATCTGAATAAACTGTGCGAAGAAAATGTTGACTTTGCTCTATTGGGAATAAGATCAACTATCCCGGACTTTAATTGCGAAGTACACAAAAATTTTGACAATCAAATTCCGCCAGTGAATATGGTGCAGGCAGAAATTGCCCGCGTAATTCTCAACCTGCTGAATAATGCATTCTATGCTGTGAATGAAAAAGTAAACCTTCAGAAAAATTTCACTCCGGAAGTTTCAATCTCCATCTCGCATAATGACAATGCCGCAACCATCAAAGTGAAAGATAATGGTTCGGGAATTCCGCCGCACATTATTGATAAAATTTTCAATCCATTCTTTACTACAAAACCGACCGGAGAAGGAACAGGACTCGGCCTTTCTGTTTCTTATGATATCATCAAGGCGCATAACGGTGATATCTCGGTAAAATCAGAGAAGGATAAATACACTGAGTTTACTGTAATCATCCCTCTGAAATAATCCGCTTTAAATTGTTTTCGGCTTTTTTATACCGATTGTGATGAGATTAGAATAAACAGTTGCAGCTACTATTTTTATTCCTCACATTTACCGCTTGATGAAGAATGAAATTATTGGGTTACTGAGTCAGACAGAAATATTTAAAAATATTTCGGATGACATCCTGCAGCAACTTGCTGACCAACTTACTGTAATTGATTATGCTCCCAATACTGAAATAATTCAGGAAGGTGCACTCGGTGATGCAATGTTTGTTATTACTAAAGGAAAGGTGAAAGTTCATCACCATGAACATACACTTGCTATGCTCAGCAAGGGAGAGTTCTTTGGCGAAATTGCCCTGATTGATTCTTCACCCAGAACCTTGTCAGTGACCTCAGTTGATTCAGTTTCAGCTCTTGTGATTACTAAAGAAAAACTTTTTGAGTTTCTCTATGATAAACCGGAAGTAATTCTTCAGATGATGCACAAGCTGGTGCAGCGCCTCCGTAACCTCGATGAAACTATAATCGTTCAATTGCGCAGCCGCGAGCAGGAACTGGAGCGATTGGTGGAAGAACGGACCAGCGCTTTGATTCAGAAGAATGAGGAACTCACCAATGCAATGCTTCAACTCCAGAAAACACAGGAGCAACTTATTCTTCAGCAGAAACTTGCTTCGCTTGGTCAACTGACAGCTGGCATTGCTCACGAGATTCAGAATCCATTGAACTTTATTATCAATTTTTCCTCAATGAGTTTTGATCTGCTCTCCGATATCCTTTCAACTTCTAATGAACAGGAAAAATCGGAGCTGATCAGCGACCTGAAAGGAAACCTCGAAAAAATAAATCATCACGGAAAGCGGGCAGATGAAATTGTAAAAGGAATGCTCATGCATTCACGCACACGCAGCACTGAGAAAACTCCGGTGTATGTAAACAAACTAGTGAGTGAAGCAATCAATTTTTCTTTCCAGGGAATGAAGGGCAAGAGCAATCATTTTGACTGCGCGGTGGAAAGAAAATTTGCCGAAGGAATTCCGGTGATTCATGTAGTGGAGCAGGATATATCGCGGGTGCTTCTGAATTTGCTGAACAATGCTTTCTACGCAGCTAACCAGCGGGCCGAACAATCTTTAAAAAATAAAATTGAATTTGAACCGGTTGTAACTGTTGAAACATCGGTGTCAGATAATGTCATTAAAATTTCTGTAAAAGACAATGGTGCCGGGATACCGGATAGCATTAAAGGAAAAATATTCCAGCCATTCTTCACTACTAAACCGGGCACCGAAGGAACCGGTCTTGGGCTTAGTATAAGTTATGATATTGTGCATGCACAAGGCGGCGAAATGACTGTTCAGTCAAAAGAAAATGAGTTCACCGAATTTATGATTACACTTCCGGTGTCGTAGTAATATTTTGTTGTCAGTTTGATTTCAAGATTTTTTCAAAACTGATTGAAGAGGACAACTAATAATATGATGTTGCATGTTTAATGTAACACAATAAACCTTTTGGTTATTCAGTTTTAATTTAGCAATCAAGAAACAACCAACCACAAGAAAAACTATCACAAGTGATCTGGAAGCGTGTAAGAAAAATATTGATGTGGTTTCTGATCTCCATTGTGCTGTTATTTTTTATTGTCTGGCTTTTAATCAGGCAACCTTCTGTGCAAACATGGTTAGTTCACAAAGTTTCAGATTATTTATCTGAAAAACTTCATACTAAGGTTTCAGTCGAAAGTGTAAACATTGAGTTCCTGACCAGTGCCGTAATCAATGGTGTGTATGTTGAAGATCAAAAGAAAGACACACTTCTGTATGCCGGTAAAATCACGGCCTCATTTGGTGTAATGCAATTGTTCTCACAAGATTTTGAAGTGAAAAATCTGAGTCTTGAAAATGTGAGGGTTCGCATGTTTCGAAGCGCGACAGATACAGATTTCAATTATCAATTCATTGCCGATGCATTTGCTTCAAACGATACATCAACTTCGGGAGGGAAAAATCCAACTCTTAAACTCGGCATCATTGCGCTGAAAAATATTTCATTCACTTACCGGGATGAGCCGGCAATCGATGTTTCAGTTCAGCTTCCGGCAATGGAGGCTTCATTTCAAAACTTCAACCTCGATGATCCACTGCTTGATCTGAAAAAACTTTACCTGGAAAAACCTGATGTTGTGGTCACTCAGCTCTATGATTCATCAGCTCATTCTTCAATATCAGAACCAGATACAGGATTGGTTCATCTCAACCGCAAGTCATTTAAAATGCTGGTGAGTGAAATGAAAATGAGCGACGCCCGTTTTCGTTACGAAGTTGAAAACACAAAACAAGACTCCGGAATTTTTGACCAGCACCATATGGATTTCACAGGCATTTCTATGGATATCCGTGATGGAAAGTTTATTGCTGATACCATTACCGCATTTATAAAAAATATTTCGGCCATGGAAAAAAGTGGTTTGGTTGTGAACTCACTTTCTGCAAATGCTCGAATTACTCCAACTCAATCTTCTCTTGAAAATCTTTTGGTAAAACTTCCGAGATCTGAAGTCAAAAACAGTTTTTCATTTCAGTATTTATCGTTCCGGGATTTTCAGGATTTCATTCCTAATGTTTTTATGCAGGCAGATTTCAAAAAGAGTTATGTGTGTCCGAATGACCTTTCCTGTTTCTCTCCTGAATTAAAAGCAATGATCGACCCCATTGAATTGAATGGAAAATTGAGTGGTACAGTTGATAATCTGAAACTAAAAGAATTGCTTCTGAAAGCGGGAACTGAAACTATGGCGAAAGGGAAAATTATTATTCAAGGCCTTCCATCAATTAATGATATGTACTTTGAAGTTCAGTTAGAAGAAGCCACTACATCAGCTAACGACTTAAGAATAATTTATCCGGATGCTCAATTACCAAATGAAGTATCGAAAGCCGGCTTGATTTCTCTGAAAGGAAATATGTCAGGTTTCCTTAATGATTTTGTGACGAACATGGTACTAGTGTCAAATTTGGGAGTAGCTACTACCGACTTAAATATGAAGTTGAATGAAAACCGGATTCCTGAATACAGCGGTTCTTTACAAACTTCCAATTTTGAACTGGGTCATTTGTTTGGCCTGGATAGCTCGCTTGGCAAAGTCAGCCTGACTACCGCCATTAAAGGAAAAGGATTTGAACTTTCTATCCTTAATTCTAATATTAATTCCAAGATTGATAAAATAGAATTTCTTGGTTATCCGTATCACGATATCACAGTAAATGGTTCTATTGAAGAAAAAGTATTTAACGGAAAACTTCGGGTGAATGATCACAACCTGCAATTCAATTTTAGCGGAGAGATTAATTTACAAGACTCAATCCCGGTATATGATTTTATTGCCAAAGTCGAGCGCGCCAACCTCGACAGCCTCGGATTCATATCGCGACACCTTTCATTCTCATCAGATTTAAATATTAAACTGAAAGGAAATAATCCGCTGACCGGAACCGGAACTATAGCAGCAGAAAATACTTTGTTTGATGATGGTGAAGATTCATTCCTGGTCAGGCATCTGAATTTTGATGTAACAGAAATTTCTTCCAATAGAAAAACTCTTCAACTCCGGACTGATTTTTTAAATGCAGACTTCAACGGAAATTTTGTCTTACCCGAAGTGCCTCTCGCTTTGCTTAATACAGTGAAGTACTACCTGCCTTCATTAAATGTTATGCAAGGCGATTCTATTTCGCCTCAGCGTTTCGATTATGACATCGAAGCAAAGAATATGATGAACTTTAATTCATTTTTTCTTAAAGGAATTGAAGGGCTGAGCAACACCAGGATAATGGGACACTATGCATCGGACAGCAATTACATTTTTCTGGAAGGAAAAATTCCTTATTTAAAATATGGTGAAACATTTTCAAATGATCTTCAGCTAAACGGAGAGTCAAATAACGGGGCGCTATCGCTTTCACTCACTTCTAATTTTTTTCAGATCAACGACAGTTTCAAAGTTGTGGATCCATTTGTATCGGCCACAGTAGCGGAGAATAAAGTGCTGTTCAATGTGAAAGCAAACGACGAGAATGGAAATTACAAAATAGACTTACTTGCTTCAGCAAACGGCGAAGGAAATAATATACGAATCAGGTTTTTACCTTCAGCCATTCAGCTCAATCATCAGCAATGGAATTTTGCTCCAGGGAATAATATTTTGATTGGAGAAAAATCTTTGCATTTCGATAACTTATCACTGGCACATGAATCTCAATCTATCCGTTTTGAAAATGCGACTGATTCAGAAAGTGTGAAAGTTTCGCTGAGCAAAATCCGGATAGAAGATTTTTATAATCTTTTCCGGCTTAGCAAGTATGAAGTGCGCGGTGAACTAAACGGGACTGCAAGCATTTTTAATTTATATCAATCACCCAGGTACGAGGCAAATATTGCAGCAACTCAGTTTGCTTTCAATGGAGACAGTGCTGATAAAGTGATCGTCAAAATTGATTATAACACGAATAAGGATTTGATGACGCTCTCAGCAAAAGTCAAAGATGACTTGTATGATGTGGAAGCAAGCGGATCTTATTTACCTAATTCAACTTCTAATTCTCTTGATATGAAGGCGGAAATAATAAAAGTTGAGTTACCAATTTTAGGTAAATACCTGAGCGATTATGTCTCAAATGTGAGCGGAAGAGTTGGCGGACAATTGTTTCTGAAAGGAACATTGAGCAAGCCATCGGTAACCGGATCCCTTTCAATTTTAAATGCTGAAGCAAAAGTTGATTACCTGCAGACCTCCTATAGTTTCAGTGGTGCAACTATAAAACTCGATGATAATAAAATTGATCTTGGCGAAATCACTTTATATGACGATGTAAAAAATGGAAGGAACCCGGCTATAGTAACAGGCATAATAACTCATGATCATCTTTCTGATTTTGCAATGGACTTACACATGAGCACTAAAAATTTCCATATGCTCAACACAAGTCCACTCGACAACTCATTGTTTTATGGTTCAGCATTTGGCGGAGGTACTATTGATTTAACCGGCCCGGTTGATGCACTCGTTATGAATTCACGATTGAAAACAAATGAAGGCACTGACATTTCAATTCCAATTTCTGATGATGCTTCACTATCAGGAAACTCATTCGTCTATTTTGTAAAACATAATACTGACACAAAATCAACTGCTGATATCCCGAAAACTATGTCGAATATCAAAATGAACTTCGACCTGAGCATGAATGAACTTGCAAAGGTGAATATCATATTTGATGAGAAAGCCGGAGATATTATTTCAGGAACCGGAAACGGTGACATGCGGCTGGAGATTGATCTGGGCGGCGATTTCAATATGTTTGGAAATTATGTGATTGAAAAGGGAGACTACTTATTTACGCTCCAGAATTTCATCAACAAACCTTTTTCAATTGAACGCGGCGGAAGTATTTCCTGGAACGGAGATCCGTATGACGCACAGGTTGATATCAACGCCATCTATTCTCAAAGCAAGGTTTCACTCACAGATCTTGTTACAGATGTTGCTTCGCTGCCGGATGCTGACCGCAGAGAAGTTGAAAAGAAAATTCCAATTGATGTGTACATGCACCTGACAGGTTCGTTGCTTACTCCCAACATCAGTTTCGATATCAAAGAAGGAAATGATGAAGGCATCAATTCATTTGCTTCCCGAAAACTAAATGAAATCCGAAACGATGAAAATGAATTGAACAAACAAGTATTTGGTTTATTAATGATTCACAGATTCATACCACCGAATGCAGGCGGTGCCGGCCTTGTTTCAAGCGGTGTCAATACAAGCGTGAGCGAATTTTTTGCAAATCAGTTAAGCTACTGGGTATCGCAGAATTCTTTAGGAATCGGGTTAAATGTCAGTGGTGATATTCCCGGGCTTACAGGAAACAACACAGATCCAAACAGTATTGAACGAAGAAAAGAAATGCAGATCATTTTAACCAAGGCAATTTTTCATAACCGAATCATTCTGGAAGCCGGAGGAAATGTTGATTTCAATAACACAACATCTGATAAATCTACCAATGCATACTTATCCGATTTTACAATTGAATATAAAATCACACCCGACGGAAGGTTTTCCGCAAAGGCATTTAACCGAAGTCAGTATGATGTGATTGAAGAACGGAACCGCGATACATACGGGGTCTCGCTCTCTTTCAAAAAAGATTTTAATAACCTTCATGAATTGTTCACTTCGCAAAGAGAGAAGAAGGTTAGAAAAGTGAAGAACTAATTTTTCAATCTGGGTCAAATTCATTCACTGAAAATATTTCTGCACTTTTGCATCACCAATGAGTTCCGATACAAATAATATTCTTGAAAGAGTAGAACAGTCACTCGAGAGCATTCGGCCTTACCTGAATGCAGACGGAGGAGATATCCGCGTGATAGATGTTCATGGCGGCGAACTGCGGATTAAGTTGCTTGGGAATTGCAGTGATTGTAAAATGAGTGAAATGACAATGAAAGCCGGTGTAGAAGAAGCCATTCTTCATTCTGTTCCTGAAATAAAAAAAGTTGTTGCTATCTGATGAATTATCATGAACTGGTTAAGCAAATAAGGACCAAGCGTTCATTTCTCTGCATCGGGTTAGATACTGACATAAAAAAAATTCCGCAGCATCTGCTCTCCTATCCAGATCCGGTTTTTGAATTTAATAAGCAAATCATAGATGCCACCCATCCGTACTGTGTTGCCTATAAACCAAACATAGCTTTCTACGAATCACTGGGAAGCGCCGGATGGGATTCACTCAAAAAAACTTTAGAATACATCCCGGAAAATATTTTCACAATAGCAGATGCCAAGCGAGGTGATATTGGCAACACCAGTGGATTATATGCCCGCGCATTCTTTGACAAAAATTCAAGCGGCCTTGACTTCGATTCTGTAACGGTTGCCCCATACATGGGAGAAGATTCTGTTTCACCTTTTCTCGATTACAAAAACAAATGGGTAATTCTTCTTGCGCTCACCAGCAATAAAGGGAGCCGCGATTTTCAATATACAAAAGATGAAACAGGTTGGTTGTTCGAAAAAGTAATTCGCACCTCGCAGCGATGGGCAAACCATGAAAGAATGATGTATGTTGTTGGCGCTACACACCCGGAAGAAATTGCACATATACGCTCGCTGGCTCCCGAACATTTTTTCTTAGTTCCCGGTGTAGGAGCTCAGGGCGGAAGTTTACAGGAAGTTGCAAGAAATGGAATGAATAAAAATTGTGGCCTCCTCGTGAACTCATCTAGGAATATTATCTACGCTTCTTCGACAAATGATTTTGCTGAAGCCGCAGCGAATGAAGCAAGAAAAATGCAGGAAGAAATGAGTACGATTTTAGGTTGATTTCAGAATTTTACAATCATCCTGAGATTGACTCGCCGCGCAGTTAAATAATTTGGAACTGCATATACAGTTTGATAGCTGTCCTTCACCCACAAGTAAGAAATTGTGTTTGGTATGGCCAGCAGGTTGAACACTTCCAGGCTCAACCATATCGAAGAAAAATTTTTCCAGATTTTTTGATCCAAATGTTTTTTCTGATCGAGAAGTAACGCTGAGAATCCAATATCAACACGACGATAAGAAGGCAGACGCAAAGTGTCCTTGTATCGCTCATGATCAGGCGGTCCGGTAGGAAATCCGGTGCCGAACAAAAGATTCAGGTGCACTTTAAAATTTTCGTGGTTAGGTAGATAGTCCTGAAAGTACAAACCCACTGTCAGCCGCTGATCACTTGGCCGCATGATGTAACCCGGATGATCAATTGTAGTGTCAATATGCTGAATCTCTCCTGCTGAATTAAAAGTGGTGTCAAATACATAAGCATAATCATCCAGCAGATTTTCTTTTGTATTCAGGAAACCAACGCTGAACCAGCTCTCCACATCTTTTACAAATTCGCCATGCACCCGAAAATCAACTCCATAAGCATAACCCACCGCATCGTTAGTAGCGAAGTAACGGAGCCTGACATTATCCAATTCATATGGATTCAAATCATAGAGGTATTTGTAATATGCTTCTGCAATTAATTTGAAAGGCCGATCCCACATGTTGAAATTGTAGTCAGTACCAAAGACAGCATGAATGCTTCGTTGAGCGCGAACATCGAGATGAAGATTGCCGGCAAGATCTCGCAGCTCGCGGTAAAAAGGCGGCTGATCATAGCAACCAACTGCAGCGCGAAATACAATATCAGTAGAATCCCATCGTGGTGTATAAGAAAATTGTAATCTCGGACTAATGATGAATTGATGATTGATGTCCCAGTAATTGAAACGAACACCATAATTAAAAGTGAATCGTGAACTGTCTCCAAGATTCCATGTATCCATTCCATAAGCTGAATAACGGTTGCTTTCTAAAAGGTTTCTTGTTTTGTAGGTATAATAAGAATTCACTTGTGTTTCGCTCCAGGGCAAATTGTATCCGGCAGAGTCAACTACGCCCCATTGATTGAGCTTATCATTTATGTATTCATGGTTATAGCGCGCACCCCACTGCAGAAAATGTTCCTTCAGCATAAGCGAACCTTTGTGTTCACCGGAAACAACAAATGCATCCAGGTAATTTCTTCCCCAATCCTGAACGGCACCGGTTCCCAATCCATATACTACCTGGCCAAAATCTGCATTACCCAAATTTGTCTGCACTTCGCCAAGAAAATATTCTGCAGTAAGATCATAGGTTTCATCCTCACGCGAATAGAAATCAGATGCAAGAAATTTTAACCGCAATTTTTTATTGGGGTGAAATGAAAGCGACGCCCCATTCATAGTCGAATTAAATTTATCAATTTCCTGTCCGTCAAAATACATAGTGAGCCGAACAGCACGATTGACTAAACCGAAAGTTGTGGTTCGATCAGCAGGAATAAACCAGAAACGATTACGAGAATAATTTCCGATAAGCTGCAATTCAGTATTTTCTGTAAAATGAAATGCAAGCAAAGCTTGCGCATCGGTGTAACTTGGTTTGTAGTCTCCGGTTGTCTCTAATGAATTCAGCAGGTATTGATTTGATTTTTGCCGAACACCCAACAGGTAAGTGAATCGATGATTTTTTGTGGATCCTTCGAAATGAACATTAGCTCCGAGCAAACTTGCTGAGACATTTCCTTTGAATTGCTTAGGTGTGCGATAGGTAATATCAAGAACACTGCTCATTTTATCTCCATACTTTGCAGGGAATCCTCCCTGTGAAAATGAAATGCTTCCAACTAAATCGGAGTTAATAAATGTCAAACCTTCCTGCTGTCCATTATGAACCAAAAACGGTCGATAGATTTCAAAGTCATTTACATACACCAGGTTCTCATCATAGTTTCCACCGCGAACAGAATATTGCGATGACAATTCATTATTTGATGGATTAAATAATTTCAGAATTCCTTCAACTGAACCTCCAAGCGGACCCGCGAGGCCTTCAAAATCTTTAGGATTAATTTGAATTATGGATGGAACATCGCGCTCATTATATATGATAGTGACATTGCCTAATTCACCAACTTTTTTTTCAAGAGTAAAATTCAGTTTCACCACTTCGCCATCCGACGGATTTATACTTTGATACATTTCATTGAATCCGGTGAATGAGGCTCGTATAAAAAGAATTTGTCCCGCCGGTACTGTCAATTTATACCGTCCGGTGCTGTCTGCCTGAATGCCGGTATTAAGAGATGGAATGGCAATGGTCGCGTATCCAAGAACTCCACCTTCGTCTGAAAAAATTCTTCCGGTAATAGTTGCGGTCTGCGCAAAAACTTTCTCAGTAAAAAAGAAAGTGAATACAAAGAGAGCGAATCGAAAAAATTTTTTTTGCATCTGCGCGATTAAACGATGCTTAGTTAGTAATAGTATGTGCTGAAGAATTTTTCAATTGTGCTATAGCTGCAACCGGATCTTTGTGACTAAATACTGTGTTTCCGGCAACCAATACATCAGCCCCCGTGCTTATAAGTTTCGCTGCATTGCTAAAATCTACTCCACCATCAATTTCAATTTTAGCTTTTGAATGGTGGTTCAAGATCATATTCTTCAAACGATCAATTTTAGAAAAAGTATTCTCTATAAATTTTTGTCCGCCGAAACCCGGATTTACACTCATGAGGCAAACTAAATCAATATCCCGAATTACTTCATTCAATAACTCAATTGAAGTGTGCGGGTTAATCGCAACACCTGCGCTCATTCCTGATTCTTTAATAGCATAAACAGTACGATGAAGGTGACTGCACGCTTCAAGGTGCACGGTAAGAATTTCTGCTCCTGCTTTTTTGAAATCTGAAATATATTTCTCCGGTTCCACGATCATCAGATGAACATCGAGTGGTTTTTTGGCCACCCTTTTTACAGCACTGAGTATCGGAAACCCAAAAGTTATATTAGGAACAAATCTTCCATCCATTACATCACAGTGTATCCAATCTGCTTCGCTCTTGTTTATCATTTCAATCGTTTCATAAATTTTTCCGAAATCTGATGACAAAATGGAAGGAGCAATTAGCGTATTCATAAGGGCGAAAATAAAACTTATGATTGAAGGCAGAAGTGTGTGTTATGCATTTTCCGACGCAATAGTTTATGAGTTGATTTTTCTTATTTATCCGTAACCGGTTTTTTATTCAATTAAGATTCTAAAAAAACTTTACGGTGAAGAAAATTTCTATTATAAAAAATGGCAGCTCACTTATATCATTCATATATTTTTGAAAAGCTAAAATGAAATAATGAAATCTTTTTGCATCTGCCTTTTTCTTGTATCCAGTCTTTTTGTGTTCCTGATTCTCGGTTGCATAAATCATCCTGATTCTGCAGCCATTCAAATCACGAGTTCTTCATTTATTAATAATGAGTACATACCAACAAAATTTACTTGTGATGGATCGAATGTTAATCCTTCATTAACCATCAAAAATATTCCTGACGGAACTAAAACTCTTGCCTTAATAATGGATGACCCGGATGCGCCGCACGGAACATTTGTTCATTGGGTGGTATGGAATATTGCGCCTGAAGATTCACTAATTAAAGAAAACTCATTACCCGGAATATCAGGAATTAACAGTACCGGCAATAATGGATATATGGGACCGTGTCCTCCATCCGGAATACATCATTATCATTTTAAGGTTTTTGCGATTGATAAAGAGTTGACCATAAAAAATAACGCTGATAAAAAAATTCTTGAAGAAACAATGAAGAATCATGTTATTTCTTCGGCGGAGTTGATTGGGCTTTATCAGAGAAAATAAAAATTATTTCAATCATCTTTCTATCATTTGATTTCCCAATTGCATGGGATGAATAATTGAAGTTCAATTTTTCTTCCGCATCCTGAACATTTATTCAATTTTTTTTCTCAACTATTTTTATCGCCATGAACATTTTCAAAAAAAAATTATTTCTCTTCTTGCTCGTTCAGTATCCGATAACATTAGCCATGGCACAATCTCAAGGCTATTCACATGCTGATACTTTAAGAGGGATGCTTACCAAATTCCGGTCGTGTTACGATGTATATTTCTATGACCTTACAGTGAAAATCAATACTTCCAATCACAGTATCATTGGAAGTAATGCAATCTTTTTTCATACTAAGGAAAATTTCACTCAACTGCAGGTCGATCTTTTCAGTAACCTTAAAATAAACTCAATCACTTTTCGCGGAAAAGAACTTGAATACACAAGGGAAGCAGATGCAGTGTTCATCACTTTTAGCTCCGAACAAATTGCAGGAGATACAGGAAAACTTTTTATCTCTTATTCAGGTATCCCCATCTCAGCAAAAAATCCACCATGGGACGGCGGGTTTGTGTGGAAAAAGGATGAACATGGGAAGGATTGGATTGGCGTGGCTTGCGAAGGAACCGGGGCAAGTTGCTGGTGGCCGAATAAAGATTATGTAGGTGATGAACCTGACAGCATGCGCATAAACATCATTGCTCCACCTGATTTGGTTTGCGCAAGTAATGGTCAGTTAAGAAAAAAGACCCCACTTCCAACTTATGAAATTTCGTGGGAATGGTTTGTAAGTTATCCGATTAATAATTACAATGTCACATTCAACCTGGCAGATTATGTTTTGCTTCACGATGTTTATAAGAGAAGTGATGGATCACAGCTCGCGCTTGACTATTATGTAATGAATGGCGAAGAAGCGCAGGCACAACAGCATTTTCAGCAAGTGAAACAAATGCTTGCTTGTTTTGAAAAATATTTTGGTCCATATCCTTTCACTCGCGATGGTTATAAATTAATAGAAACAGTATACTGGGGAATGGAACATCAAAGCGCAGTTTCTTACGGCAATCAATTCAGAAATAACAAATGGGGATTTGATTTTATTATTATTCATGAAAGTGCCCATGAGTGGTGGGGTAATAATGTAAGTTGCGAGGATATGGCTGACATGTGGATTCACGAATCACTCGCCACTTATTCTGAATCATTGTATGAAGAGTGCATGTTCAACTACGATTCAGCTGTGGCGTATCTTGTAAATCAGCGATGGAACATTGAAGACAAACAACCCATCATCGGTGATTATGGTGTGAATTATGCGCACGGAGATAATGATCAGTATTACAAGGGAAGCTGGATGATGCACACTTTCCGAAATGTGCTCGCGAATGATTCACTTTTCTTTTCCATCCTCAAAGGAATTCAGCATGACTTCGCGTATCAATGTGTTAATTCAGATCAGCTTATTGCTTATATAAATTCTAAATGCGGAACAGATTATACCTGGTTCTTTAATCAATATCTTCATTATTCGTCTCCACCGGTTTTCAGCTATTCTTTGAAACAAAAAGGAAACGATGTTTACCTTTTTTATAAATGGAAGAGCGATGTACAAGGATTTCATATGCCTCTAAAAATTGTTGCAAGTTCAAGCGGAGATTATTTTAACAAGAAAAAAAATTACATTAGAATTTTTCCGACAACTGCCTGGCAAAAAGTATTAATCAAAGGATTGAATAAAAAAGATTTTTCGATTGACCAAGATGAATTTTATGTCAAGATTGAATTCATCAGGAAGTTGAAAGGAGTGAAAATTTGATATTAATCGCGATATTCTTCATTTGTATACCCCCTCGTGAAAAGTGTGGGGATTTGTTTTGCCATTCGTCAGAAATTAGTTTAGATTTATTCGGTAATAAATTTTCAGAAACCGTTTTCTGATAATTCATTTTCATATCAAAACACAAATTCTCATGAGAAAAATTTACACTCAATCAATTCTCTTCTCAAAATTAATTTCAAGTTGCGTCACGGTTCTTTCTGTGATGATGATTTTGTTCTTGAACAGCAGAAATTCAATTGCACAATGCAGCACCGGAGATTGGCTTGGCACAACGAGTGTCGACTGGAATGTAGCTTCTAACTGGTGCGGAGGAATTATTCCAACTTCTTCAACTGATGTAACAATTCCGGGAAGCGCTACTAATCAACCGGTGATCTCAGCTAATGCAACTTGTCATGATCTTACAATTGCAGATGCACTTGCATCCCTGGTTCTTTCATCAAATAATTTTACTGTAACCGGAAACATTGTGAACAATGGAGGATATATACAAACCGGCGGAACACTTATTCTGAATGGATCATCTGCTCAAAGTATTCCGTCTCTCTTCTGCACCAATGTAAAAATTGATAACGCTGCAGGAGTTGTAATAAGCGGCGATCTTACCGTTAATGGGGTTCTGAATTTATTCAACGGATTAATTTCAACAGGTGGTAATAAGATTATCATTATCAATCCAACGGCAGGAGCAGTAACCGGATTTTCGAATTCATCATATGTTAATGGAAAAATGGTTCGCTACATAAACAATGGAACATTTGATTTCCCAATAGGAACAGCAACGAAATATGAACTCGCGACTTTAACATTCAATAACCTCTCTCCAACGATTTTCATTACAGGAGAATTCTTTTCATCAAATACCGGTTGCTCAGTTGTTCCGAACATCTTGAATGGCAATGGCGGAAGTTATGGTCCATATGTAAATGGAACTGCTCTCACAAACTTACTGGATGGCGGGTATTGGAAACTCACGCCGGATAATCAACCCACCTCTGGTGATTACGATGTTACATTGAATGAACGAGGATATTCTGTAAGCCCTCCGGGTCCAACTTATTGCGCAGTTATTAAGCGAGATGATTGTTCGCTTGACTGGCATTCTTACGGAGTTCACTCAAATGCGACACAATCCATTTCCGGAGGAACTGTTACAGCGAAGCGTTCAACACTAACTTCATTTTCTGATTTCGGTATCGGTTTCAGTGGCGCCACACTGCCAATAACTCTGACTTCATTCACCGCCCAGAAAATCAATCACGACCTCGATGCATTATTGGAATGGAAAACTTCAAGCGAAGAGAATAATCATTACTTCGAAATCGAAGTTTCAACAGGCGCAATCACTGACGGAAATATTTTGTTTGAGAAAATAGGTGAAGTGACCGGAAACGGTACCACTGAAGTTGAGCATCATTATTCATTCATTCATAAATCACCTGCGAAATCCGGATTTCGTTACTACCGACTGAAGCAAGTTGACCTTGATGGAAGTTATTCTTATTCGAACATTGTGGCACTCTCCTTCTCCCCAGAAATTCTACTCACGAATGTTTATCCGAATCCAACTGATAATGTCATCTATTTCGATTTGAATATTTCCGGTGAAAAGCAAATTACTTTTTCAGTAACTGATTTGTTAGGAAGAGAAATGATTTTGAATTCATCATTCGTGCATGCTGGTGTTCAAACGATGAATGCTGATGTTTCAAACCTTGCACAGGGAATATACTTCCTGAATATTTCAGACGGAGGAAATACGATAATTCATCGCAAGTTTGAAAAATTCTAAAGCGAATTAGCCTAAATAAAAATGCCCTTTCGTTCATCTCGAAAGGGCATTTTTGTTTCAGAAAATATTTTTTACATACCCATTATACGCATTACAATAATTCCAAGAATCAATCCGGCAACCAAAACCGTGAGCACAATGTTCAAGGTCTGATGCCAACCTGATTTTGAATTTAATTGATTGTAACTATGAATTTTCTTGAAGAGCAATTGCAATCTGTTATGTGCGTTCTCGTTCTTTACAACATAATCATATGCACCGTACTTTATACTATCAGCAGCTACGCGTGGGTCCTCCTGCGCAGAAAGAAATATTACCGGCATTGATGGAAATGCTGCTGTAATTTTCTTCAGGATTTCTATTCCGTTTTCGGCTTCATGGTTATCGAGGTTAAGATGATAATCAAGTATTACCAGGTCAGGTCTGGTATATAGTTGTCCCAATGCCTCGGCACCATTATCAAAAACAGTTACTTCATCAAGCGGATAATTCTGATTGATAAATGCTTTTAATGATTCACGCATGAAATGCTCATCGTCGATTACAAAAATTTTCATACTTAGAAATTTTTACGAAAGTAACTGTTCATTCAAAATCATTCTTAAAAAAATTAAGAAGCCGATTTCGAATTGTCCTGATTCATTGGCGATTTTACATTTGCCGAAAATCACAGAATGGCATCTATCGTTTTATTTGACAGCACAGCAAGAAAAAATTTATTGCCATTCACATTTACCCGGCCAGTTTCAGAAATACGGATTGGAATTTTGACTATAAGGGAAAAGTGGGAGAAAAGATTTTCAGCCAAAACATCTGCACTTACCCAGGATTATCTTTCTGAAAAATTTCCTACAGAAATTGCATCAGACAATATTTTCATTTCAGGCAGTTTGATTCCTGATGATGAAATTTTTAAATCAGTTTCATCGCTGAAAAAAGGAGAAGCGATTTTTTCGGATGACGAATTGATTGCAGTTCGTTTAGATGAAACTGATGGTAGAAATTTTTCTTCGAATGGAAAGCTTCCTTCACTTAATAAAAAAAATAGTTCACTCAACAATCGTTTGCTCACTCAGAAGTGGCAAATATTTAAATGGAATGATTGGACGATTGCTGAAGATTTCAAACTGATCACTGCCGGCAGAAAATCACAAACCATTTCTTCTACCAATCAAATCATCGGAGTCGAAAATATTTTTTTGGAAGAAGGAGCCAGAATGGAATTTGCAACTTTAAATGCATCTAAGGGAGTTATATATCTGGGAAAAAATTCTGAAGTGATGGAAGGTGCCACCATTCGCGGCGCATTTTCACTCGGTGATTACAGCGAAATAAAAATGCAGGCTAAAATTTACGGCGCCACTACTATTGGCGCTCATTGTAAAATAGGCGGCGAGGTTACAAACTCAGTAGTTTTTGGGTTCAGCAACAAAGCGCACGAAGGTTATCTCGGCAACTCTGTTATTGGCGAATGGTGCAACCTTGGTGCTGACACCAACAACAGCAATTTGAAAAATGATTACAGCATGGTGAAGCAGTGGAATTATGCTTCCCAAAGTTTTGAAAACACCGGCGAGCAATTCTGCGGATTAATGATGGGCGACCATAGTAAGTGTGGCATCAATACGATGTTTAACACCGGAACCGTTGTCGGTGTGAGTTCAAATATTTTTGGAGACGGTTTTCCGCGACAGTTTATTCCGTCATTTAGTTGGGGCGGAGCTAACGGGTTTACTGATTATTCAATTGCAAAATCTCTTAAAGTAGCTCAGCTGGTTATGGAAAGAAGAAAAATTGAATTGACTGAAGAAGAGAAAAAAATTCTAACACACATTTATAACCTGAAAGACAGATAAAAATTTTTTTATGCGAAAAAAAATTGTAGCCGGCAACTGGAAGATGCACAAAAATTACAAAGAGGGAATTGACCTGATTGAATCGTGCATCAGGCTTTTTGAAAAAGAAAAAAACAAAACTACAGAGATCATTTTTTGTACTCCGTTTATTCATCTTCACAAAGCATCGAAACTCACAGATGAGCATAAACACATTCATACCGGAGGACAAAATTGCCATTGGGAAGAACAGGGCGCTTTCACCGGAGAAACATCTTGTGCAATGCTTAAAAGTTGCGGCGCTTCATTCGTGATAATCGGTCACAGTGAACGAAGAATGTATTTCAATGAAACACACGAACAGCTTGCAAAAAAAGTTGACTCCGCACTTAAGCACAACCTCATTCCAATTTTCTGCTGCGGTGAGCCGCTTGAAATTCGCGAAGCCAATACTCATCTTGAATTGATCAGCAAACAAATTCGAGAAAGCTTGTTTCATCTTTCAAAAGAACAAATCTCAAAAACTGTAATTGCCTATGAACCGGTTTGGGCAATCGGTACAGGTAAAACTGCAACTACTGAACAAGCGCAAGAGATGCATGCTCACATACGCAAAGCACTTGCTCATCAGTATGATTTGGAAACAGCAACCAACATTTCAATTCTTTATGGCGGAAGTTGCAAACCCTCCAATGCAAAAGAGTTATTCTCGCAACCTGATGTTGATGGAGGCTTGATTGGCGGTGCAGCATTAGTCGCTGAGGATTTTATTGCGATTGCAAATAGTTTCTGAAGAAACCGCTAATAGCAAATTCAGTTTTGCCTTTAAAAATATTTTTAAATTTCACCTTGAAATAAAATTTCAAAGGCATGAAAATTTATAAAACCTTTCTTTCAATTGGTTTAATTTTCTTCTCAGCGGTCAATTCATTTTCACAAAAGAGTTTATCATTTAATGGCAGTAGCCAGTATGTCACATTCGGGAGTGCTGCAGGATTAGGCTCCGGTTCATTCACGCTTGAATGCTGGTTTTATATAGCCGGAAATGGAACTGGTGCGAGCACCGGCTCCGGGGGAATCACCAGCGGAATTCCATTGATTGCAAAAGGTAGGGGCGAATCAGATGGAAGTAATTTGGATATGAATTATTTCCTTGGCATCAATTCATCGAACAATGTATTGTGTGCAGACTTTGAAGAAGGAACCGGACAGCCAAGCCCCGGACTAAACCATCCGGTTTACGGAGTTACTGCTCTGTGCAATAATGTTTGGTATCATGCTGCGGCTACATATGATGGATCCATCTGGAAAATTTATCTCAACGGAAATCTTGAGTCATCACTTACAGTTAATCGCCTGCCGCAATCATTAAGTATCCAGCATGCTTCAATTGCTTCTGCACTGAATTCAAGCGGAACACCATCTGGTTACTTTAATGGAAAAATGGATGAAGTCAGAATATGGAATTACGCCAGAAGCCAGTCAGAAATTCAAAACAATCTTGCGTTACAAATTTCCAGCGCAGCCGGATTGATCGGACGCTATGGTTTAAATTCTACTTCAGGAACAGTTGCAACCAATTCAGGTTCCGCAGGAACTATTGTTAACGGAACCTTGATAAATACACCGTTGTGGGTTGCAGGAACAACATTTACACCCCTTACTGCGAATTCATCTGTACAATTCACAGGAACAAATTCTTATATCACTTTCGGAAATAATGCCTCACTAAATTCATCGCAATTTACACTTGAGTGTTGGTTTATCAGAGAAGGAACCGGCACCACTACAACTACCGGAACCGGGGGAGTCACTGCTGTTCCAATCATTACTAAAGGAAGAGGTGATGGAACGGATGGAACAACCAAGGATGTAAATTATTTTCTTGGGTTGAGGTCAACAGACAATAAAATAGTAGCAGATTTTGAGGAAGGTACCGGCCAAGCTTCGCCGGGAACCAATCATCCTGTTGCTGGAGTAACTGCCATTCAATCCAATGTATGGTACCATGTTGCTGTTTCTTATGATGGAGCCAATTGGAAAATTTATCTTAATGGCAATCTTGAAACAACTCTTGCTGTAAACAGTGCGCCACAATCCTCAAGTATTGAGCATGCCGCAATTGGAACCGCTTTGAACTCTGCAGGAACTGCGGCCGGATATTTCAAAGGAAGAATTGATGAAGCACGCATCTGGAATTATGCCCGCACGCCAGCTGAAATACAAAACAACATCAATGCACAAATCACTTCGGCGCCGGCTGGCTTGATCGCCCGCTGGGGAATGAATGACAACTGTGGAACTTCTGTATCGAATGTTGGCATTTCAGCAACCGGGTCGATAGTGGGAAGTAACTGGAACTGGAACAGCGGCGCTCCGTTCAATATTGGTTTATTGTGTACATCTCCCGCAACTTTAACAGCCTCGTCAGTTTCTTCTTCTTCTGAAACTCTTTGGTGGAACTCTGTTCCGGGAGCAATAACTTATAATATTCAATATAAAGAATCAGGCGCTATTAACTGGAACACCATTTCCTCATCAGTAAATTCTGTTACAGTTTCAAACTTAAAATCTTCTACACAATATCAATTTCAGGTGCAAACAGTTTGCCCTTCCGGTAATACAGCGTTTTCCTCCACTTCCAATTTTACGACAACAGCTTCTCCGGCTTTAATTATTCGTGGCGCTTATCTCAATTCAGTTACTTCTTCAGGAATTGTAATCAAATGGAGAACTGATATTGCAACGGATAGCAAGGTGTCTTATGGAAGTGCACTCGGAAATTATCCATTGTCTATTGTAAATCCAACTATCACAACAGAGCATACTGTACAGCTCAGCAATCTGAATCCGGGAGCAAAATATTATTATCAAATTGGCAACAGTAACACGGTGTTGCAAGGTGATGCTGAAAATTATTTTTTCACTGCACCAGTTACAGGATCTACATCTTCAGTTCGCATATGGGCGCTTGGTGATTTTGGTGCAGGAACCACAATTGAAAGTTCGGTGCGCGATGCATATCTGGCTAATGCCGGAAGCACTAATACAAATTTATTCTTGTTCCTCGGAGACAATGCGTATGAAAACGGAACAGATGCACAATATCAAACCAATGTGTTCGGATATTTCTCTTCTCCGTTCAAACATTTTCCGGTAATGCCTGCTCCGGGAAATCATGATTACAACAATGTAGGTTATCAGAGTTCCACCGCCCTCACCACCAACTGGCCTTACTTTGATATATTTAATATGCCTACAGCAGCAGAGAGCGGTGGTGTTGCATCCGGTACTGAAAAATATTATTCATACAATTATGCAAACATTCATTTCGTAGCCCTCGATAGCTATGGTTCTCTCAATAGTTCAACCAGCCCCATGTATTTGTGGCTTCAAAATGATTTAGCCGCTAACACACAGCGCTGGACAATTGTATACTTTCATCATGCTCCATACACAAAAGGTTCCCATGACAGCGATACAGAAACTGAATTAATTGACATGCGTCAGAAAATAAATCCATTGTTAGAACAGTACCATGTCGATCTTGTGCTATGCGGTCATTCGCATGTAAATGAAAGAAGTTACCTGATAAAAGGTCATTATGGATTAGCGAACACTTTTACACCGGCAATGAAGGTGAGT
Source organism: Bacteroidota bacterium (assembly GCA_003455275.1). Lineage (GTDB taxonomy): Bacteria > Bacteroidota > Bacteroidia > Chitinophagales > UBA10324 > CAXBPY01. Next base: position 23,428 of record DMRR01000264.1, read on the forward strand.
TCGGCGACAAACGCTTTTACAAAAACTCCGCCCTATGACGGAACTATTTATGCTGTGTGCGGAACAGGAGGAAAAACACCGGGTACAACCAAACCTGACTGGCCCATGCCCTGTATGTTTTATTCAAATAATACTTTTTCCTGCTCTATTGCGATTGATGTAAGTGGCGATGTTCTTACCTGCAAGTTTGTTGCTTCAGACGGAAGCATTCCTGATCAGTTTACAATAACCAAAACCGGTAGCGTTAAACTAGAACCGAAATCGAATCTGAATTTTGATTTCACTGTTTCTCCAAATCCATCCAGTGATGTGTTTTTTATAAATTATAATCTTTATACCGAAGGAATTGTGAATGTGAAATTGCTCGATGTAACCGGAAGAATAATTGAAGGTACCGAGAATGATATTTATCAAGAGGAAGGTTCATGGTCATTCATGATCAATAAAACTGATTTGAAAATTGCCAGCGGCATTTACCTGGTTGCATTAACTGTAAATGGAGAAACACAAACACGGAAAATTATTTTTGCAGAATAAAAATCACCGGGAAGGAATATTTTCAGTCCATGATTTTTCACTCTTATAAGTTCAACTGCAATCCATCTCAGTGTGAAATGCTGATAGCGCTGCTTTCAGAAAATAATTTTTCCGGGTTTATCGAGGAAGAAAATTCGTTAGTAGCATTTATACCTGAAACAGAAAAAATTCCGCGGGAATTAATTAATCAAATCGATGCTTTAGGAATTCGTTTTCCTACGCCTGAAATTATTCATGAAAAAAACTGGAACGAAGAATGGGAAAGCAAAATTTCACCGATAGAAATTGAACATGAGGTTTTAGTAAGAACAATTTTTCATAATTCAGAAAAAAATTTTCCAATAGAAATAATCATTCAGCCGAAAATGTCATTCGGGACCGGGCATCATGCCACTACTCATATGATGATTCAGCTGATGTTAAAATACAAAAGCAATTTTCCTTCGGCGAATGTTTTTGATTTTGGTGCCGGAACCGGAATACTCAGCATTATGGCAGAAAAACTCGGCGCAAAAAAAATTCTGGCCATTGATAATGAAGAGTGGGCTTATGAAAACATGATAGAAAATTTTGAAATGAATAAATGTGCGAATTGCATTCCTCAATATTTTAATCAGCCTCCATCATCCGGAAATGAATTCGATATCATACTGGCCAACATCAATCGCAATGTAATTCTTGAATTTCTTTCGCCTCTTCAGAAACTGTTGAAACAAGAAGGGAAAATGTTTTGCAGTGGATTTCTTCCGTCAGATAAAGAGATGATAATTGAGCACGCCGGGAATAATTCTCTTTCACCGGTCACCTCGCTTGAAAAAGACAATTGGTGTGCAATTGTTTTTGAAAAAAAATTATGAGTAATAAGGCGCAAGCAAAAGATAAACAATGACACCTGTAACAGACACATAAAGCCACAGCGGAAAAGTCCACTTAGCGATACGGCGATGTTTATCAAATCGGGATTGCAGTCCGCGAGTGAGCGTGAACAAAATCATTGGGACAATAGCCGCCGCAAGAATTATGTGTGAAATCAGAATGGTGAAATACACAGGACGAATCCATCCTTCACCGCCAAATTTTGTCTCCTGTGCGAGCGCGTGGTAGACTACATATGAAATTAAAAACAAAGCGGACAAAATGAAAGCAGTGATCATGGTGTATTTATGAAATGGAATCATTTTCTTTTTCATAAAAATATATCCAGTAACAAGAAGAACTGAAACCGTGAAATTGATTGATGCATTGAACGCAGGAATAATTTTCAAATCAAAATTCAAATGAACCTGCGGCGGTTTGAGATAAAACAGTGCAATCACAACCAATGGAATTGCAATTGAAACAATTGCAACAAAAATATTTAACGAGCGATCCTTCATTATTTTATTACCTGCGTGAGAATATTTTCCAGTTCCTTACCTCTTAAATTGGATGCAATGATAATACCTTCCTTATCAATTAAGTAGTTTGTAGGAATGCCTTCAATTCCGAATTGATGCACAACCTCACTCTCCCATCCTTTCAATTCACTTACATGATATGGCCATGAGAGGTGGTCTTGCTCTATTGCTTTCTTCCATTTTTCAATATCATCATCCAATGAAATTGAATAAACCGTAAAGCCTTTGTCTTTATACTTATTGTATGCTTCTACTACATTCGGGTTTTCTTTTCTGCAGGGCATGCACCAGGATGCCCAAAAATCTACAAGCACATATTTTCCTTTTAGGGATTGCAGGGAAATATTTTTTCCATTGACATCCGGAATATTTATTTCAGGAATCAGTGTACCGTTTTCAAATAAGGATTCGCCGGGTTTGCGCTGCATTTTCTTAAATGCAAGTTCCACATCTTCACAAAAAGCAAC